>JBJLIA010000013.1:0-16148 GCA_045564035.1 Gammaproteobacteria bacterium
TATCTTCAAACATAATAAATAAAGGAAATAATCCAAGGCGACCATACAAATAAAAGCCTGGCAGAATTAACATTAAGAATCCTAGACCATATGCAATGGAATGGAGGATATTGGACCAAAGAAGTGGAAAAAATTTTTTTAAACCCATAAAAAGAGCTTGATATGGGCTCAGCAACCCATCATTGGATAGAGAACGAAAGGCTGCCATGCAAGCACCGCTTAAAGCCACTGAGAGGATAAGAGAGGCAAACACCAAAAAAAATACCTGAGCAGATATTTCACCAATTGCCTCTAGAGCCGCAGTATCTGAGCCTGCTTGGATATCTAAAGAAGAAATCAGGCTTGCCAAAGCAATTTCAAGCGTCATAACTGGGAGGCATAAGATAAACAAGTACCCAATGTTACTCAAGCAAAAACTGATAGAAGAAAAAAACTGTTGCATATTTATATACTTAAATCGAGATTATATATTTAAAACTAGAGGATTATTTTTTTAAATTTTCTTTTTCCCACTTGATAAATAGAAGAAGTTCCAGCAGAGATGATATGTTTTGTATCTGTAATTTTTTCTTCATCAATTCTGACAGCGCCTTGTTTAATCATTCTCATTGCCTCTGAAGCGCTGCTAGTCATCCCACAATGTTTCAAAAGATTAGCCAGAGTAATTGAGCTCTCTGATAAAGTAAAAGATATCTCTTCTATATCATCTGGTATGTTCTTTTTTTGGAACTGATTAATAAAATTTTCTTCTGCGAAGTTGGCTGATTCAGCATCATGAAAACGGGCAATGAGCTCTTTCGCAAGCTCAATTTTAATATCCCTAGGATTCTTCCCTTTAGCTTGATCGCCCTTAAGCACATTAATCTCATCGGTAGATTTAAAACTTAATAAATCAAACCACCTCCACATTAACTCATCCGAAATAGACATAATCTTTCCAAACATCTCATTTGGCGCCTCATCAATCCCAACGTAATTATCTAAAGATTTGGACATTTTATTTTTTCCATCTAAGCCCTCAAGGATTGGAACAGTGATTACTACTTGAGGCTCTTGGCCATATGCCCTTTGAAGCTCTCTGCCAACTAAAAGATTAAATTTTTGATCGGTGCCACCGAGTTCTATATCTGCTTTTAGTGCTATAGAATCATTGGCTTGAATCAATGGGTACAAGAATTCATGAAGCGCGATTGTCTGATTAGACTTATATCTTTTATTAAAATCATCTCGTTCAAGCATTCTTGCTAAATTATATTGCGAAGCAAGTTTGATGATTCCCTCTGCGCCAAGCTTGTTGCTCCACTCGGAGTTAAACCTAATATCAGTTAGTTTTGGATCTAAGATTTTGAAAACTTGTTTTTTGTATGATTTTGCATTTTCTTTTATTGCAGACTCATCTAAAGCTGGTCTTGTTTTATTTTTTCCAGAAGGGTCTCCAATCATTCCTGTGAAATCGCCTATTAAAAATACCACCTGATGGCCTAATTGTTGGAAATGTCTTAACTTATTAATAAGCACTGTATGGCCTAGATGTAAATCTGGTGCAGTTGGATCAAATCCAGCCTTTACAATAAGAGGCTTCTTTGATTTGAGTTTTGCCAATAGCTCCTTTTCGCTAATCAGCTCATCAATTCCTCGTTTAATTAGATTAAGATTTTCTTTCATGAGTTTTCATTTATTATAGTATTTAATCAAAAGAATGTTTGAAATCATATGACTGAAGATTCAAAAGCTCATTTTGCATTTTGAACTAACTAAGTAAATTAAAAAACTGTGAGCACTTATAGACCCAATGCCAAAACATTGCCCTTTGTTTTATTAGCGTTAATTGGCATTTTATATATCTATGATGCTGGGGTAGAGCAAGAAATAGTCTCACCAGAAATAATTTCAGAAACTCTGCTGTTACCTAAGCAAAATACTGCAAAGATACAAACTAAAAAAATTCATATAGTTCAAGAGGGCGAAAACCTCTCATTGATATTTGAAAAATATCAAGTCTCTTTAAATGATACTTACAAAATATTCAGAAAAGACAAATCTAATGAAATAAAAAATATTATCCCCAATGATAGATTGGAATTTCTTTCTATAGGTGGAGAGCTGCAAGAGATTCTTATTCATAAGGGGCCTCTCCTCTCCTATCAAATTGAATTGTCTCCACAAATGACAATTAAGAGGATAGATAAAAAGCCAGAGCTCTTAAAATCCTTTAAAACAGGGATTATAGAGTCATCTTTCTATTTAGCTGGATTAAAAAATGATATTCCTGAGAGCGTGATCATGGATCTGGCTTATATTTTTGGCTGGGATATTGATTTTGTTTTTGATATAAGAGTTGGTGATAGATTTAAGCTTCTATATGAAACACCCTTTGTAGATGGTCAACAAATTGAAAATGGCAGCATTTTATTTGCAGAATTTTATAATCAAGATAATCGATACACTGCAATTAGATACAAAGGCAAAAATAAGAAATGGGAATACTTTAATAACTTTGGTGGCAGCCTGGAGAAAGCTTTTTTAAGAGCGCCGCTTGATTTTGCATATGTTAGTTCACATTTTAATCCAAATAGAAGGCACCCGATCCTAAACACTATCAGAGCTCACAATGGCGTAGATTATGCGGCAAAAAGAGGAACGCCTATTCGCTCAACTGGTGAGGGAGTAATCCAGTCTGTAGGGTGGAAAAGTGGATATGGAAGAACAATAGTTATTCGTCATGGAGGGGAGATAACAACCTTGTACGCTCATTTAGATAAGTATCATCCAAGTATTTCTAAGGGCATAAAAATTTCTCAGGGTCAGACCATAGGTTATGTGGGAGACTCAGGTTTAGCAACGGCTCCTCACTTACATTACGAATTTAGAATAGGAGCAAAAAGAACAGATCCTCTGAAGGTGGCTTTGCCCTCGGCATCCCCACTAGATCAATCCAAAATGGGTCAATTTCAAGCATTAAGAAATAATTACATAGAAATAGCAGATCAGTTATTATCTAAAGATCCAAATGAAAACCTCTTCAGATAAAATCTTCATAGGAACCATGAGTGGTACCAGTCATGATGGGATTGATATTTGTGCATTAAAAGTTAATCGTCAAATTAGTTTATTAAAATTTTCTTCTTTTAAATATCCGCAAAGGTTAAGGCAAGCTATATCTAAAGCAATCCAGCAACAAGAATTAAGCCTTAATATGTATTTTGAACTTGATAAAAAGATTGGGATTGCTTTTAGCAAATCAATATCCAAATTTCTTACCCAAAATAAAATTAATAAAAAGAATGTTACGGCAATTGGTCTCTCAGGACAGACGTTATTTCATAAACCAAAAGGTAAATATCCATTCTCCATTCAGGCTGGGAATCCTAAAATAATAGCCAATGAATGCGGTATAGATGTTATCAGCGATTTTAGGAATGATCATATTAAACTTGGTGGAGAAGGTGCGCCACTTGTTCCAGAATTTCACCAAAAATTATTTGCAAAAAAAAATACTCCTTTAGTTGTATTAAATATTGGTGGAATTTCAAACTTTACCTATTTGGATGGAACGCATAATTTCTATGGTTCCGATTGCGGACCTGGCAATGCACTAATGGATATTTACTGTCAAAACTTTCTTAATCGCCCATTTGATAGACAGGGTCAACATGCAAAAAATGGAGTAATTCACATCCCTGCCTTAAATCAGATGTTAAGCCATCCATTTTTTAGAAGGCGGCATCCAAAATCTACGGGTAAGGAAATATTCAATATGAGATTTATTCCTAAGCAGCTTTTAAAAAGATCTTCTTACGATATATTGGCTACTCTAACCGAGCTCACTGCCATCTGCATCGCAAAATCTATACGCTCACAAAAGAAATTTCCTCATCAAGTGATTGTATGTGGGGGCGGGTTGAGAAATACATTCTTAGTCAACTCAATTGAAAGGCAGCTAAATATGAGTCTCGTTTCAAGTAATGAATATGGTTTTAATCCTCAAGCTATTGAGGCCATGGCATTTGGATGGATGGCAAGACAAAGACTCCATAAAAATAGGCTTGTCATAAAAAAAAATAAAGGGTTAATTGGAAGTCTAACTAAGTCTAAATAGTAAATGACTCGCCACATCCACAAGTAGTCTTAGCATTTGGATTAGTAACTAAGAATCTTGAGCCAGATAAGTCCTCCACATAATCTAAAGTTGAGCCATAAAGGTATGGGTATGAAAGAGAGTCTAATAAGATGGTGAACCCATTAAAATCAACAACATCATCATCCTCCTCAGGGTTATCATCAAACTTAAAACCATATTGAAAGCCTGAGCACCCTCCGCCAGTTACATAAACCCTAAAATAATTAGATTTATTGCTGGCAAAAGATCTTGAATGCGCTTAACTGCATTGCCACTTAAGTTGATAGATGTCATTTCAAAGCTCATTAAGTACTTAGTTTAAAGGATTAAAAATATATTCAACAATATTTAGGCTAAAATATTTTTCTATCAAGGCTCTAGAAGGGCTAAGATATTAGCAAATGAACCTATATCTAGTTTTTAAAGTCCTACATATTCTATTCATGGTTTCATGGTTTGCTGGCATTTTTTACCTGCCGCGCCTCTTTGTGTATCACGTTGAGAGTGAGGATCAGAATACAAAAGATCAATTGACAATCATGCAAACTAACTTGATTAGATTTATTACTCCACTGGGCTTATTAGCATTGTTTTTTGGTTTAATGATGGGCCTACTTGGATCTGATTGGATTGGATTTTTTTCACAAAACTGGATTATTGCTAAACTTCTTATAGTATTAATTTTAATTTTCTATCAAATATTTTGTTTGAAGATTCTTAAAGATCTGCGTTCGAATTCCCACAATTGGACTGGCTTTAAATTAAGAGTGTTTAATGAAGTGCCGGTTTTGCTTTTGCTGGCTGGAATTATTGCTGCTGTCTTTAAATTTTAAAAATACTATAAAGAAAAAGAAATTTGATATAATTTCACATCGTCAGCATTGCTATCTTTGAAAAATTTAATATTAAACATCTTTGAACAGAAATAATTCAGAATCACTTTTTGAGCAAGCTCAATCGCTTATGCCGGGTGGTGTTAATTCCCCTGTCAGGGCATTTAAAAATGTTGACGGCAAGCCTGTTTTTTTTAAATCTGCAAAAGGTCCCATTTTAATTGATGAAGATGATAATCAATACATAGATTTTATTGGCTCATGGGGGCCCATGATCCTTGGTCATTCAAATCCAATTATATTAGACGCTATTAAATCCCAACTTGAGCTTGGAACAAGTTATGGCGCTCCTACAAGTTTGGAGAATAAACTTGCAAGCATTATTAAAAGTCAGGTTCCTTCAATGGAAAAATTACGAATGGTAAATTCTGGAACTGAAGCCACCATGAGTTGTATTAGGCTTGCTAGAGGTTATACAGGTAAAAATAAAATTATTAAATTTACTGGTTGTTATCATGGCCATGTTGATTCATTGTTGGTTAAAGCCGGTTCTGGCGTCTCTACATTTGGCTTGCCAGATTCTCCAGGAATACCCAAAGAATTGGCGGCTCTAACCTATAGCTGTCCTTACAATAATATAGAAGCTTTATCAGATGTTATTAAAGAAATAGGTGATGATCTTGCTGCCATTATTGTTGAACCTATTGCTGGCAATATGGGCTTTATACCCGGAGAGCCAGAGTTTCTTAATGCTTTGCGAGAGTTATGTAACAAACATAATTCTCTTCTTATTTTTGATGAAGTGATGTCAGGATTTCGAGTTGGACTTGGAGGAGCGCAAGCTATTTATCAGATTCAGCCTGATTTAACTGCTCTTGGAAAAGTTATAGGCGGTGGACTTCCTGTTGGAGCTTTTGGAGGTAAGCAGTCAGTGATGGATCAACTCGCTCCCCTGGGTCCGATATACCAGGCAGGGACATTATCTGGAAATCCATTGGCAATGAGTGCTGGCATTGCTTTAATTGAGACTCTGATCCAAAAAAATCCTTTTGATGAATTAGAAAAAGCCTCCTCAGAGGTAATGGCTCACACAAAAGATCTTATGAACAAAAAAGGTATACCATTTTCAACTGCTTCTATCGGTGGGATGTTTGGGTTTTTCTTTGCTGAGCATTTACCAATCAATTTTGAAGATGTTGTACAGAGTGATGACAAGATGTTCAAAAAGTTTTTCTATGCTGCATTAGATCGTGGTATATACTTTGCTCCATCTAAATATGAAGCTGGATTTATATCTTCAACTCATGATCAATCTGTACTAGACCTAACTAAAAATAAGATTGAAGAAGCAATTAAGGAATTATAAAAATGAAAAATGATATTAGTGCAATCGGGAACGCTCTTGTAGATACTGTTTTTAAAGTTGAGCAAAGTTTTATTTCTGAGCTTGGTTTAGAAATTGATCAGATGACACTTTCGAGTGCTGAGGAACACGCTCCAATAATTGAAAGACTTATTGCTTCTGGAGCAGATACTGTTTCTGACTGCGGTGGATCTGCAACTAATAGCCTTGTTGCTGCAGCTAGCTTCGGTGCTAAGTGCTTTCATGTCTGTAAAGTATCTGAAGATCAGGATGGGCTGAGATATCTTAAAAGCTTAAAAGAAGCTGGAGTTAATCACAAAGGAAATACAGCATTGGCAGACTCCCTTCCAACTGGAAAGTGTCTTATTCTTGTTACTCCAGATGCGAAAAGGACCATGACTACTGCATTAAATGTTAGTTCACTAATGGATGAAAGTGATCTAGATCTAGATCAAATTGCAAATTCAAAAATTTTCTATATCGAGGGATATATGGTGACGAGTGAGGAAAATTATAAAGTAACTTTAAAGGCTCTTGAACACCTTCAGGACTTCCCAGATGTCAAGATAGCTCTTTCATTATCTGATCCAGGAATTGTCATGGGGTTTAAAGATAAATTTAATCAAATAGAATCTTTTGGCTTGGACTACATTTTTGGCAATGACGATGAAGCAATGGCATTTGTAGATGCCGAAAATACTGAAGAAGCATTCATTAAGCTGCAAGAAAAGTCCTATACCTCAATAATTACTATGGGAGAGCAAGGCAGCGTTGCGGTTACTAATAATGAAATCATCAATACTCCCAATGTTAATATCGATCCTGTTGATACTAATGGCGCTGGAGATATGTTTGCTGGTAGCTTCTTGTATGCCTTACTGCAGAATCATGATTTAAGGTCTTGTGCTGAGTTTGCTAATTTTGGAGCATCAAAAGTTGTAGAAACATTTGGACCAAGGCTTACTCAAGAAGGATATAGTGAAGTATTAAATAATTATAAAAAAAGCTAGCTTATTGACCCACTTTCTGATAATTTCATGCGCCTAAAATAATTTTTTAATTAAAATATGCCAAAAAAAGCAGATCAAAAAAAACCTACTGCTAGAAAAACATCTACCAAGAAAACTACATTAAAGAAAGCTCCAGTTAAGAAAACTCCAGTGAAAAAGGCTGCTGTTAAGAAAACTCCAGTGAAAAAGGCTGTAGTTAAAAAAACTCCCGCTAAAAAATCAACTGCTAAGAAAAGATCTACACCAATATCCTCATATAAAGGTCGTAAGGGTGAAAAATATATGAGCGCTGCAATGAAGAAACACTTCAATGCTGTTTTAATTGAATGGCGTGAACACTTGCGAGAAGAAATGCAAAAAACTTTCGATCATCTTAAAAATAAAGGTGAGTCATACGCAGATCCAATTGATAGAGCATCTCAAGAGGAAGAATTTGCATTTGAGCTTAGAACAAGAGACAGAGAAAGAAAGCTTATCAATAAAATTGCAGGCTCCCTGGAACAAATCAAACAAGATGACTACGGATACTGTTATGCTTGTGGAATAGAAATAGGAGTAAGAAGACTTGAAGCTCGCCCTACAGCTACACATTGCATTGACTGCAAAACGCTTGATGAAATCAAAGAAAAACAACTTGGTGGATAGCAAGCGGGCTCAAAAAATTTCTCTTTTAAGCTTTTGAATAAAAGAAATAAAGCATCAATAGTCAAAACTCCAAAGATCCTAAAGGATAACAAATTTAGCCCTCTTGCAATTGAGGTAGTTAAAAAACTAAAAAAATCAGGCTTTCAAGGCTATCTAGTTGGCGGATGTGTTCGTGATTCACTGGTTGGAATCAAAGCAAAAGACTTTGATGTTTCAACAGATGCTACTCCAGAGGAAGTTAGAAAAATATTTAGAGCATCGAGAATTATTGGAAAAAGATTTCGATTGGTCCATGTTTTTAGTCGAAATGAACTAATTGAAGTCTCAACCTTTAGAGCAAATACCTCTAAAGAAGATAATAGCTCTGGAGTGGTAAAAGACTCTGAGGGAAAGATTCTTAGAGATAATGTTTGGGGGACTCTTGAAGAGGACTGTATTAGAAGAGATTTTTCCATTAACGCCCTTTATTTTGATCCTATAGAAAATCATCTATGTGATTTTCATAATGGTCTACAGCATATACAAAAAAAAATTCTTGTCTCAATTGGCGATCCTCTAATTAGATTTGAGGAAGATCCTGTAAGAAGTTTGCGTGCGATTCGATTCAGCTCAAAGCTAAATTTTAAAATTTCCAATGATGTTAAAGAGGCCATATATCAAAAGAGTCATTTGCTTGGCAATATATCAAATGCAAGGATGTTTGATGAATTCTGTAAAATTTTTCTTACCAAAAGAGCGTTTGATAACTTTATTAAACTCGATTCATATGGGGCTCTAAAATATTTAATTAATACAGAGAATTATATTGAGAATTCATTTGGTTTGAGATTTCAGCATGCTGCATTAGTGAATACTGATAATAGATTGAAGGCATCTAAATCGGTCACTCCTGGATTTCTAATTGCCGCTTTACTTTGGCCAAGATTAATTGACGCATCAAAAGAAAAAGGTAGTCTGAATTTAAGAAAGTTCTTTAGAAACATGGATAGAATTATCAGGGAGCAACAAGTACTAACTGCTGTTCCAAGAAAATTTCATGGATACATTAAAGATATTTGGTCGCTACAATTAAAACTCGAGACCCGTTTGGGGCATCAACCTTATAAGATTTTAAATCATCCTCGCTTTAGAGCTGCCTATGACTTCTTGCTTTTAAGAGAAGAAGCTGCGGAAGATTCCCAAGGCATGGGTGAGTGGTGGACTCAATTTCAAAAGGTCAACAGGCCAGGTAAAGTCGAATTATTACAGACATTAAGAGAATCAAGAAGCGGTCCAGTTGAGAAAAAATTTGGTTTCTTGGAAGAGTTAAGCTAATCTTTATAAAATATAATAAAAACCTTATGGAACCAGCTTTACAGGAAGCTCCGCTTCCAAAATATATTGCAATTGAAGGGCCAATTGGTGTTGGGAAAACTACGCTTGCTCATAAAATTGCAGAGACTTTCAATTATGATGTATTTTTAGAACAGCCTGCAGAAAATCCCTTTCTTAAAAGCTTCTATAGAAATCCAAAACAGTCAGCATTGGCAACTCAATTATTTTTCTTATTTCAACGCATGCAACAAATTGAGGACTTGAAACAGAGATCATTGTTTGAGCCTGTGCGTGTTGCTGATTTCTTAATTCAAAAAGATAGGCTATTTGCTGAAGTAACTTTATCAGAGGAAGAGATGGGACTTTATGACAAAGTATATGAACATTTAACACTAGATGCTCCTTCGCCCGATTTAGTTATTTATCTTCAGGCCCCTGTAGAGGTTTTGCTGGAAAGGATTAATAAACGCGGTAATCCTGATGAAAGATTCCTAACCATCGATTATTTAGAAAAACTTAATGATGCCTACTCAAAATTCTTTCTGTATTTTGAAAATGCTCCTTTATTAATTATTAATGCATCAGACATTGACCTTGAGGGCGGCGGTTCTGACTATGACATGCTTATTAATAAAATTATGTCTGATCCTAGAGGTAAAAATTTTATTAATCCTCAACCCTCTATCTTATAAAACTTAGTAGTTTTATGACTGAGAAAAAATATCCTCCGCCTAAAAATCTTATTAATCCATTTATAAAAAATTTAGATGAATACATTTCTATGTATCGTCAATCTATTGAAAATCCTCAAACTTTCTTTGGAGAACAGGCTGAAAAAAACCTAGCTTGGATAAAGCCCTTTACAAGTATTCATAATAATGAGTTTGCTGATTCAAAATGGTTTGAAGGTGGAAAAATTAATATTGCCTATAACTGTGTGGATAGGCATTTAAAATTACATGCAGACAAAACTGCAATTATCTGGGAAGGGGATGATCCCAATGAATCCCAAGAAATTAGTTATGCGGACTTACATAAAAATGTGTGTAAATTCAGCAATATTCTAAAAGATTTAGGGGCTTCAAAAGGCTCAAGGATTTGTATATATATGCCAATGATTCCAGAGGCAGCATATGCAATGCTGGCATGTGCAAGAATTGGAGCAGTCCACTCTGTTGTGTTTGGTGGTTTTTCTCCAGAATCGCTTAAGGACAGAATTTTAGATGCAGATTGCAGCATAGTAATCACAGCAGATGAGGCTGTTAGAGGCGGCAAGAAGATTCCACTTAAAGAGAATGTTGATACTGCCTTGCTAGGTTGTCCAGAAGTAGATCATTGCTTAGTCATTAAGCGAACAAATAAGAATATTGATTGGGTGGTAGGTAGAGATAAAAATTATGAAGAAATGTTTGCTGAGGCATTAATTGACTGTCCATGCGAACCAATGGATTCAGAAGATCCGTTATTCATCTTGTATACCTCTGGCTCTACTGGAAAGCCAAAAGGTGTTATGCATACTACCGGGGGATATCTGCTAGGTGCACATCTAAGCTTTAAGTACCTTTTTGGCTATCAAACTAGTGATAAATATTGGTGTACTGCAGATGTAGGTTGGATAACAGGTCACACATATATTCTTTACGGGCCATTATCTAATGGAGCTACAAGTTTAATGTTCGAGGGAATCCCAACATATCCTACTCCTTCGAGATTCTGGGAGATTTGTGATAAACATCAAATCACCATTTTTTATACAGCGCCAACCGCACTCAGGGCTTTGATGGCTCAGGGAGATAATCATGTTCTGGGAACAAGCAGAAAAAGCCTACGTATACTCGGAACCGTTGGCGAACCCATCAATCCAGAGGCTTGGGAATGGTATTATAAAGTAGTTGGTAACGAGTCTTGTCATATAATCGATACTTGGTGGCAAACAGAAACAGGCTCGGTCTTAATCTCCCCCATTGCAGGCATCACTCCTGTAAAACCAGGGTCAGCAACTTTTCCATTTTTTGGTGTTAAGCCAGAACTTGTAGATGAGAATGGAGTTATCTTAGAGGGAGAGCAATCAGGGAATCTTATTATCACTCAATCATGGCCAAGCCAAATAAGAAGTGTATATGGAGATCATCAAAGGATGATAGATACATATTTTTCAACCTATAAAGATGCCTATTTCACTGGCGATGGTGCAAAAAGAGATAAAGATGGTTATTTTTGGATTACTGGCAGGGTTGATGATGTATTGAATGTTTCTGGACACAGGCTAGGCACTGCAGAAATAGAAAGTTCTTTAGTGCTTCATGCAAAAGTTGCAGAAGCAGCAATTGTTGGTTTTGAGCATCCAATCAAAGGTCAGGGCATATATGCATTTGTTACACTAATGATTGGGGAAGAAGAGAGTGAAAGTTTAATAACAGAGTTACAAAATTTTGTTGCTAAAGAAATTAGCCCCATTGCAAAACCTGACCTAATTCAATGGGCGCCTGGTCTTCCAAAGACAAGATCTGGAAAAATTATGAGAAGAATTCTAAGAAAAGTAGCTGATGGTGAATTTGATACTCTTGGCGATACATCGACCTTAGCTGATCCAGATGTGGTTGATGATTTAATTAAAAATAAACTTAGTTTAAAAATAACTAATTAACAAACACCCCACTCCAAATACTGAGGTCATTATTACAAAATAATTGTTTAATGAATCCTCATCTATTAATTGCATTTCCTCTTTTGACTGATAAAAAAGCTGAGGCTTAATCAACAGAGTCATTGAATTTAGTGCGTGCATAAAGAATATTACAAAGAGAAACCAATGATTTTCTTGAGAAATTGCTGCAAAGCTTAGGATTAAAAAAGGTGCATCAAAAATTAGTAGAAAATTCCTATTGTTGGGATTATAGATAAACCCAAAAATATTGAATTTTTCTTTTATTAACCATAGATATATCAACGCTGAAATTAAATATAAGCAGCCCAAGATGAAAGCAAACATCTATCTTATGTAAAAGACCAGATTTTGTCTGTTGAGTTGTATTCAACCATTCCATCTTCAAGAAGTTTGTATAGGTGAGCTTCCAGACTCCAGATTGCAATGGGATGAAGTTTTGAATCAACATCATCATAAACGCTTGCTACTAAATCTTTAGATGTAACAGTCGAAAATAATTTTAACTTTGATATAACTTTTTTTTCTCTTTCTAGTCGATGATCAATAATCCAGTCGACAACGGCCATTGGGTCTCCAAGAAAATCACCATGACCAGGCCCTATTTTATTAAAATTATAATTTCGTAACAGTTCTAAAGAGCTCAAGTAGTCTTTCATAGATCCATCTGGATGGGCGATGACAACCGTTGATCCATTCATAATGTGATCCCCAGTAAGCATCACTTTTTCTTCTTGAATCAAATAACATAGATGATTTGAAGCATGCCCAGGAGTATGGACTGTCTCTATGGTGTATTCGTTTGTTTCAATTAAATCTCCATGTTTTAAAATGAATTCTGGTTTAAAAGTTCGATCTTGTAAGGAATCATCTTTTTCAAGCAATCTACCCATCAGTGGAACATTGAGAATTTCTCCTAGAACTTTAGCTGCTGGAGAATGGTCTCGGTGAGTATGGGTAACTAAGATGCGTTTAATTTTTCCTTCACCAAGACGAATTAAGT
The DNA here is from genome assembly GCA_045564035.1 of Gammaproteobacteria bacterium. Taxonomy (GTDB): domain Bacteria; phylum Pseudomonadota; class Gammaproteobacteria; order Magnimaribacterales; family D2472; genus D2472. Next base: position 12,954 of record JBJLIA010000013.1, read on the forward strand.
TTTCTATGTGTGCATCAATTTTGGGACCAGGATCTACAAGAGTAATATCTTCCTTGCCAATAAGGTAACTGTTTGTTCCTGGGCCAGTAAAGACACTTCCATTAGAGGCTGTCACTCTTTCAATAAATTCTCTAGACATTCTCATACCCCTCCTCTCCTGGCAGAAAACCTACCCACTCACCATCTTTTTTTATAAATTTGGGAAGTATTGGTGGAATTGCATTATCTCCCAAGCCTTCAAAATAATTAAAAGCTTCTGTGCTAGAAGAAAATTCAGCTAACTTTTCAATATTTTTTATGGTTGGAAGAATCATATTCATCTCTCCATTTTTTAGTTTAGCCAATGCATCTGCAGGTTTAATCCAAAAGCTCTCAGTTAATTCAAAACCATCATGGCTAGCTAATTGTTTAGCATTTACCTTAGCAAGAAAAAACCTCGTATCAAATCTTTTTGTTTCAATATCAGGAGTAATCCAGTGCGCGCAAGGCACAATATTCTTGGTTCTTAATCGCAAAGATTCAGATACGCAGATTTCTTTAAAAGTAATTTCTTTATTATTAAGTTCTTTTCTCAATTTGGTGAGCTTGTTAGTATCCTGCAAGATTGAATCATCAGGATTAGTAAGTAATACACCTACTTCCTCAAAACACTCTCTAATACAAGCAATCCAAAAAGATAAGCCATTGTCTTTAATTCCAAGCTGCTTAGAGGCTTCTTCATTATTCATTCCTTCACAGTATGGATATAAGTCATTTTCAGAATCTTCAGGATCTAATTTACCTCCTGGAAAAACGTATAAACTCCCAAAAGTAGATCTGCTGCTTCTCTTGACCATAAATATTTCAAAATCACCCTTTATTTCTTCTCGCATTAAAATAACTGTTGCAGCAGGTTTAATAGGTATCGTCATAATGTATTTCAATAGTATGGTGTTTTATTATCCTTTAGAATACTCCTTTATGGAAATTACAAATTCGCTCGCAACTGATCTTAAAGATGCCCCTGACTGGTTTCATTCAGCTTTATCTCAAAGCCCCAGAAAAGAAAATCTTAATCACGCACTTGGAAATCTTAGCTATCAAGTATGGGATCAAAAAGAGGCACGAGACATCATTATTCTTATTCATGGAACAGGCGCGCACAAAAAATGGTGGGATCCAATTGCGCCTCTGATAAATAAAGAATTTTCTGTAATTGCTCCAGATCTTCCTGGAATGGGAGAGTCTGATCATAGAGCAGAATATAATTTTGAAGGTTTTAGTGAGGCATTGGTCGCAATTATGCACCAAGAGGGAATCATTAATAATGAACAAAAAATTTATTTAGTTGGTCATTCACTTGGCGGACATGTGGCTGGATTTATGGTGAGTGAATTTCCCGAACTATTTCATGGCGTTGTGATGATTGATTCTCCCATTCGTCCTGCAACATATGACTATGAGAAACATCAAAGCACTGGTCCGCTGAGAAGAATTAAATATTATTTGGATAAAGTCTCAATTATTAAAAGATTTAGGTTGATGCCTCCTCAGGACTGCAACAATGGTTGGTATCTTAGATATATTGCAGAGCACTCAATTCTGCATACTGAAGAAGGCTGGAGATGGCGATTTGATGATAAGTTATTTGCAACTCTTAGACGCCTGCAAAATTATGAATTTAAGTTTCACTGTCCGGCACTTTTTATTGCGGGTGGAAAAAGTCTATTATTGGAATCAAAAATTATGAAATATATAAGAGAGGCCTTTAAGGACTCTATGACAGTCGAAGTAATTGAGGATGCGGCTCACCATGTCCCACTCGATTCTCCGCTAGAACTTGTCTCTTTAGTAAATAATTATTTACAACAGTGGGAAGAAAAAAAATGAGAAAAACAATAATAACTATCTTAGGGGCGTTGACATTTAGTGTCATTGTATTTTTATGGCTTGGAAATGAGAATAGCATTGAGCCGTTGGATGGATGTAAAGACAATGAAGAGCTGAAAGTCTATTGTAATTTTATGAATCCTGAAGATTTAGCGCTAACCCCAGATGAAAATTTTTTGATTGTGGCCGAGTTTGGCGGAATGGCACCATTGGTTGAAATGACATCTGGTAAATTAAGTTTTTTTAACATAAAAGATAAAACTAGATCTCTAGCGAAGATTACTTTTGGAGAAAATGAATGGGGCTCTGGTGACTGTTCTAGAGATCCGAGCATTCCCTTTGGTCCTCATGGCATTGATTTAGTTCAAAGAGAGGATGGAAAGCAGCAACTTGCAGTTGTAAGTCATCATCCCAATGAAAGCATAGAGATGTTTGAACTGTTACAAAAGGATGGTTGGATGCTTGAGTGGAAGGGCTGTGTTGATGTTGATGGCAAATATTATTTCAATGATGTTTCGTTAGATATGTATGGAAACTTCTATGCCTCTCATATGTTTGAATCTGACTTCACAATGATCAGTGCCTTGTGGAATGTATTTGCCAAGTCAGATACAGGCATGGTTGTTAAATGGACTCAGGATAATAAATTTGAGGATCTAAATTACACAGCTGGCTCTTTCCCAAATGGCATTGCATTAGATCAAAAAAATAATAATCTTATTGTGAATTACAACTTAGGAGATAAAAGTATTCTATTTGACCTGAATTCCAAACAATCTATGGGAATCTATGAGCATAATTCACCTGATAACGTAGTTATCAAAGGTGGGTTTGCATGGGTTACTAATCATGATCATTCTGTTTTAGAATCTTTAGGATGCGCCGAAACAGTTAATTGCACGCTTCCTTTTTCAGTCAACAAATTATCCCTTTCAGATCTTTCATTGGTTGAGTCCTATAAATTTGAAAGCAAAAATATGGGAGTCGGAACTGTTGGTTTGCCGCATGATGGATCCTTATGGATTGGCTCATACCACTCAGACAGATTAGCAGAAGGCAGCCTATCTTTTAGTGAATAGTATTTATACTGCAAAGCAGGTCAGAGCTTTTGAAGAAGATTTATTTATAAAAGAGGGTGATGACCTGCGAGCAATGATGGAGGCTGCCAAGCAGTCTGTTGAGGTTCTAAACAAAGACTTTTCAAAGTCAGAGTTCTTAATTTTATGCGGGCCAGGCAATAATGGTGGAGACGGATATTTCATAGGTATTGGTCTTAAAAAGTTAAAAAAACGTGTCAAATTTTTAGATGTTCTAGATTATGTAAAG
>JBJLIA010000014.1:0-12785 GCA_045564035.1 Gammaproteobacteria bacterium
AGTTCTCGAACACAAATTTATTATGCATCACAATATCCTGCAGGATCATCACCCATACAGAAAAAAATGGTCTCGCCTAAATACACAACAAATTGGTGGGATTTACCAACGACTAAGTAGAGAAATATCTTTCATAGTGAACTTCGGAAAGTTCTAAAAACTCAGTATAAATCTGATCTTTTAACTCAGAAAGCTCCAAGCTGGTATGACAGGTTATACCAAATTGATGTAAGTCTAAGTCTTGTGAGCCAGCAGCACGAAGTAAATCAAAGATCCAGGTCATGGGATCCATTGAATCATTAAAATTAATACCCTGATCATTTAAGCGAGTTGCCAGTAAATTAGAATCAGTTACAGAAAATCTATCCTTCAATACAGTTAATTTAAAGCTTTCAAGACGAAGGTTGACTGTTTCTTTTTCTGGAACAGCATATTTATTCCAATTAATAACTTCATGGACAAAACGTTTGCAGCCCTTACACACATTATCACCATAAGTCGTGGAGCATATTCCGAGACATGGCGTGGAAGCTTTGTTTTTCTTCATAGACTGGATAATACATTATTTAATCATGAGAAATACAACGAAATAAAGAATGTGCTTGGGGTTTTAGAGATACCACAGTAAAATGACGACCCAGGGAGAAAATTATGCTTCAAGGCTACAAAAAACATTGTGAAGAAAGGAAAGAACAAGGTATACCACCTCTGCCCCTTTCAGCACAACAAACATCAGATCTAGTTGAACTACTTAAGTCGGAACATGAAGAGTCAGAACTGATACTGGAGCTCTTAAAAGAAAGAATACCTGCAGGAGTAGATCAAGCGGCATATGTCAAAGCGGGATTCTTGGCAGATATAACAACAGGCGAAACAAGCAGCCCTTACATCGCAAAAAAAGAAGCCGTGATGATTTTGGGAACAATGCTTGGTGGCTATAATATTCAGCCCTTAATCAAATGCTTAGAAGATGATGAATTGGGGGAAGTAGCGGCAACTGCTTTAAGCAAAACTCTGTTGATCTTTGATGCATTTAATGAAGTCCTAGCCCTTTCAGAAGTCAATAAAAATGCAAAAACTGTTATAGATGCATGGGCTGAAGGTTTGTGGTTTAAAGAAAAGCAAGAAATTGCAGAGCAGATAAAATTAACCGTTTATAAAGTGCCTGGTGAAATTAATACAGATGACTTATCTCCAGCAACAGATGCATGGTCTAGACCAGATATTCCGTTGCATGCATTGGCAATGTTTAAAATGCCTAGAGAGGGTTTAGATAAACCTCTTGAAACAGTTGAAGAGTTAAAGAAAAAAGGTAATCCATTAGTTTTTGTTGGAGATGTAGTTGGAACTGGCTCGTCAAGAAAATCGGCAACAAACTCAGTGCTTTGGCATATGGGCGATGAAATTCCATGCATTCCCAACAAAAAAGAAGGGGGCTTTTGTTTTGGTGGCAAGATTGCTCCTATTTTCTTTAATACATTAGAAGATTCTGGAGCATTTCCTGTTGAATGTGACGTTTCTAAATTGAAGATGGGACAAGAGATTATTTTTGAGCCTTATAATGGTAAAATCTTAGATGCAAATAGTGGCGAGATATTGTCTTCGTTTGAGCTTAAGACACCTGTTATTCTGGATGAAGTTAGGGCAAATGGCCGTATTCCGTTGATTATTGGAAGACAACTAACAGACAAAACAAGAGAAGCTCTTGGCTTAGATCCAACTGATATCTTCACCAGGCCTGATGCTGAGGATGCTTCAAATAAAGGCTTCACGCTTGCACAAAAAATGGTTGGTAAAGCATGTGGTATTACAGGAGTGAGACCAGGAACATATTGCGAGCCAAGAATGACAACAGTAGGATCTCAAGATACAACTGGGCCAATGACCAGAGATGAGTTAAAGGAATTAGCTTGCTTAGGGTTTTCAGCAGATCTTGTTATGCAATCCTTTTGTCATACGGCTGCATATCCAAAGCCAGTAGATATTGATACACAACACACATTACCAGACTTTATTATGAATAGAGGTGGAGTATCACTAAAGCCTGGTGATGGAATTATTCACTCTTGGTTAAATAGAATGTTACTTCCAGATGGAGTGGGAACTGGCGGTGATAGTCATACTCGCTTTCCACTTGGCATAAGCTTTCCAGCTGGATCAGGATTAGTTGCTTTTGCGGCAGCCTTAGGTGTCATGCCGCTGGATATGCCTGAATCAGTTCTTGTGAAATTCAAGGGAAAAATGCAGCCTGGAATTACCCTAAGAGATTTGGTAAACGCTATTCCATATGCTGCAATTCAAAAAGGTCTTTTGACCGTAGCAAAAGAAGGCAAAAAAAATATTTTTTCTGGTCGTTGTCTTGAAATAGAAGGTTTGCCAGACCTAAAGGTGGAGCAAGCATTTGAATTATCTGATGCATCTGCTGAAAGATCTGCCTCGGGGTGCACAGTTCGACTAAATAAAGAGCCAATCATAGAGTATCTTCAATCAAATATTGTAATGTTGCGATGGATGATTGCCAGCGGCTATGGAGATGCTAAAACTTTAGAGAGAAGAGCTCAAGCGATGGAAGAATGGATTGCAAACCCTGAATTACTTGAGCCAGATGAGAATGCTGAATATGCTGAGATCATTGAAATCGATCTCAATGAAATTACAGAGCCTTTGCTTGCATGCCCCAATGATCCTGATGATATAAAACCATTGTCAGCAGTTGCTGAGACTAATATTGATGAAGTTTTTATTGGATCTTGCATGACAAACATTGGTCACTTTAGAGCTGCTGGTCATCTACTTAAAAAATATAATGGGACAAAAGCAAGATTATGGGTGGTTCCTCCTACCAAAATGGATGAAAAGCAATTAATGGAAGAAGGTATTTATAATATATTCGGAACATCTGGCGCAAGAACAGAGCTCCCCGGCTGCTCTCTTTGTATGGGTAATCAAGCAAGAGTTCTAGCAAACTCTACAGTTGTTTCAACTTCTACTAGAAACTTTCCAAATAGATTGGGTGATGGAGCTGATGTGTTTTTGGCTTCAGCAGAGCTTGCCGCGATCGCTTCAGTGTTAGGTAAGCTTCCTTCAACAGAAGAGTACTTAAAATACATGGAAGAAATTAACCCGCTTGCTGATGATATTTACCGCTATTTAAATTTCAATGAAATAGATCAATATGTAGATAGCGCAAACGCAGCTGACATTCCGGCAGTAAATATTGTAAGTCTTAGTTAGATTTTTCTCTGGCAACTTTCTGGTTATCTTTCCGCGTGGACTCAAGATCTTCTAAATAATCTGTACTAATTGAAGTTGGATATTTGCCATCAAAAATAGACATTTCAAAATCTTTAATCGAAGGATTCCCTTCCTGTGCGGAAGCAATTAAATCGTCTAGATCTTGATAAATAAGCCAATCGGCTCCTATTTCTTTTGCAACTTCTTCATCAGTCCTTCCAGAAGCTATTAGCTCATTCGTTGCTGCCATATCGATGCCGTAAAGATTTTGAAATTTTACCGGTGGAGCTGCAGATGAAAAGTACACTTTATTTGCACCGGCCTCTTTAGCCATTTCAATAATCCTCTTACTAGTTGTGCCTCTCACTATAGAATCGTCAACTAACAGAACATTTTTTTCTTTAAATTCAAGATCTAATATATTTAACTTTCGTCTAACTGATTTTTTTCTCTCTTCTTGATTCGGCATAATAAAAGTTCTTCCAACATACCTATTTTTAACAAAGCCCTGTCTATAGGGGAGTTGTAATGCTGCTGCAAGCTGCAGCGCTGCTGTTGTAGAGCTATCAGGTATGGGGATTACTACATCGATATCATGATTAGGATTTAGTTTAAGAATTTTTTTTGCTAACTTCTGCCCCATTCTCATTCTAGCTTTGTAAACTGAAATTTCATCCAATGTAGAATCAGGTCTAGCCAAATAAACATATTCAAAAATACAAGGAGTTGGCTCTGCATTATCAGAACATTGATCACTATGTAAATTTCCATCAACATCAACATAAACTGCCTCTCCAGGGTATACATCCCTTAAGGTTTTAAAGCCTAATGCAGAAAAAGAAGCATTTTCAGAAGCAATAATATACTCTTTTTTTGTTGGACCATCTTTTACGCCAATCACTAATGGGCGAATACCGCGAGGATCTCTAAAAGCAAGCAATCCAAAGCCAGTAATCAAAGCAACGACTGCATAAGCTCCTTGACATCTAATATGAGTTTTCCTAACCGCTTTGAAGAAATGTTTTTTCGAGGGCAGAATAGCCCTTTGCTTTCCAAGCTCATGGGCAAAAATATTTAGTAATACTTCTGAATCTGAATCGGTATTAAGATGTCGCATTTCAGCATGGAATAATTCACGAGCAAGAACTTTAGAATTTGTTAAGTTTCCATTGTGCGCAATACTGATTCCATAAGGGGAATTAACATACATTGGTTGAGCAAATTCCTTTCCAGCTCCACCTGCAGTTGGATAACGAACATGACCAATTCCGTAATTACCTAGCAATTTATTCATATGTCGTTGCTGGAAGGTGTCGCGAACATACCCCATTGATTTTCGACTATTCAGTCTGCCAGCTTCGTCACAAACGACCATGCCCGCTGCATCTTGTCCTCTATGTTGAAGCATTAATAAAGAATCATAGATTGAACTAGCTACATGAGTTTCAGAATATATGCCTACTATTCCACACATTATGTTGTCTCGTAAATTGAGCTTATTTTTGACTTAAGCATAACTGAATTTTTATCTGAGATCATACTTTTAAAAAATTTTTCAGCCGTAGGTGCGTATTTTTTTAAATAAGTTGAACTTTTGGAGTCTATGATGAGTTGAGTTTGCTTGAAATCATCTGGAAGAACTAAATAAATCACGATGATCAACAGCAAGCCTCTAATAAATCCGAATAGCACTCCCAAAAGTCTATCTAAACCTCCCATGCCTGACCAGTGAACAAGGCCTCGAAGTAATTTTATTAATAGTCCTCCTAAAAATATCACTCCAACAAAGACAGTGAGAATCGTTAGGATTCTTCTGATCTCAGGACTATCTATATAATTAATTAAATAAAGTTCTAAATATTCATTTAAAAACATTGCTGAAGCAAAAGCAAAAACCCACAACAAAAGAGATAAGCTTTCTTGAATAAAACCTCGAAAAAATGCGATTAAACCAGAAAGCGCAATTATCCCAATAACAAGATAGTCAAAATGGGATAAACCTAAGGATTCCAAACCATGACCTCACCGAATTCTATGCCGGCAATTTGATTAAGAGTTTTTTGATTATCCTTGATATCTTTTTTACTAGCGAAAGGTCCCACCAAAACATTGGTAAGATTTTGATTTGATTTATTTGTTTTAGTAAAAGCTGGAAAACCTTCATCATTAAATAATTTCACAATATTTGAAATAGTCTCGGAAGATTCAAAGGCACCAACTTTATAAACATATAAATTAAAATCAATTTTGTTTACTCGTTCTTTTGCAGATGGAAGATTATCTTTTATATCAATTTTAAAAAGATTATTTTTGATCTCTTTAAATTCTATTTTTTTTAGACTCTCTTGATTTACTATAGGCTCAGGAAGTTTAGGGATATTGATATTGCTGCTTTTTTGATACTTGGGCTGAGGGGAAAGTCCAAAAATAAGAACCCAAGCTAAGATTGTGACAGCAATAAAAATTCCAAGTGCTCGATTAGTATTCATTGTCCTGGATGGAGCTTAGATAGAATGCTTGATATCTTTGCTCTTATATCTTTTCTATGAACTATCATGTCAATGGCTCCATGCTCTAATAAAAATTCTGATTTTTGAAAATCCTTAGGTAGATCTATTCTTACTGTTTGCTCAATAACTCTTCTACCTGCAAATCCAACTAATGCTTTAGGTTCAGCAATGTTGATATCCCCAAGCATAGCTAGGCTGGCAGATACTCCACCATAAATGGGATCAATCATGACTGAAATATATGGCAATTTTGCCTCTCTGAGTTTTTCTAAAGCCGCTGAGGTTTTAGCCATCTGCATCAAAGAAATCATAGACTCTTGCATTCTGGCTCCGCCACTTGTAGAAAAGCAAACAAAAGGAATTTTATTCTTAATTGCTGCATCTACTCCCTGAGCAAATTTTGTTCCAACAACGCCTCCCATAGATCCACCCATGAAACGAAATTCAAAAGCGGCAACTACGATTTTCATGCCCTCAAGCGCCCCTATCCCAATGACTATAGCTTCTTCTTCACCGGTAACAGAAACAGCTTCTTTGATACGCTGATGATAGGATTTAGTGTCTTTAAATTTTAAAACATCTTTGGTTGTAATTTTAGTTGCCAATTCATGAAAGCTTCCACCATCAAAGAAAATTGACATTCTAGTTCGCGCTCCAATACGTAAATGATGATCACATTTTGGGCAAACAAAAAGAGATTTTTCTAACTCTGGTTGATACAAGATTGCTTCACATGCTGGACAATTATTCCATAATCCATCTGGAATTTTGGTTTTGGTTGATGATGAGTCCTTTGAACCAATTGAAGGTATTAACCTTGTAAGCCAATTCATTAATTTATTGCCTCAGCTATTTTTCTAAGGTAATTATATATATTTTTGAATTCTTTTTGACTAGATTGCTTATGAATCATCTCCACAAGACTAGACCCAATAACTATTCCATCTGATATTTTACTCAAATTATAAGCATCATCAGGTGTCTTAATTCCAAAACCAGCAAATACTGGAAGGGAAGTTTGAGATCTAATAAAATTTATATTGTTTTCTGCTTCGCTAATATCTAAATGAGATGAACCTGTTACACCTCTAAGAGTAACGTAATATAGGAAGCCTGAACTGCTATTACATATTTTAGAAATTCTATCTTGAGTGGTGGTTGGAGCTATTAATGAAATTGAAGCAAGATTTGTATTTGTAATCCCAAGATCTACTAAATCACTTTCTCCTGGAACATCAACAATTAAGACCGCATCAGTTCCATCATTATGAGATTCTTTTAAAGCTTGTGCATTGGCTAGAAATGTATTGATATAACCCATTAAAATAATTGGAGTATCAGTATTTGTTTCTCTAAATTTTTTTACAAGCTGAAAAATATTTTCAAGCGATGTGTTATTTTTTAACGCTCTGTCATGTGCAGCTTGAATAACCGGACCCTCGGCAATTGGATCTGTGAATGGAACTCCAACCTCAAGAATATCTACTCCAGCATCAACAAATCCATGCATCAGCTCCAAAGATGAATCCAAGTCCGGATCTCCAGCAACCAAATATGCAACCAGTGCTTTTTTAGATATCTTTTTTAAGGAAAGAATTTTCTCATCTAGTCTAGTCAAGCGATATTCCATCCATCGTAGCAACTGTATTAATATCTTTATCCCCTCTACCAGAAACATTTATAACAATGTGCTGGTTAGATTTATAATTTTTGACGATATGATCCAATGCAGCAAATGCATGAGCTGTTTCTAAAGCAGGCATAATGCCCTCAAGCTTTGTGACTAAATGAAAAGCACTGAGAACCTCGTCATCATTGACTGCTATATATTTAGCTCTACCAGAATCTTTTAAATTTGAGTGTTCTGGACCAACTCCAGGATAATCTAGGCCTGCAGAAATAGAATGGGTATCAACAACCTGACCATTTTTATCTTGCATTAGATAGCTTTTTGCCCCATGCAGAATGCCTGGTTCACCATCATTTAAAGGGGCTGCATGCTTCCCTGTCATTAAGCCACTACCTGCGGCCTCAACACCAATTAGTTCAACAACAGATTCCTCAAGAAAAGGATAAAAAATTCCCATGGCATTTGATCCACCTCCAACACATGCAACAATTGCATCTGGATATTGCAGAAATTGCTTCATAGATTGCTTTCTTAACTCTCTTCCTACAATGGCATTAAAATCCCTGACTATCATTGGATAGGGGTGTGGTCCTGTAACGCTACCAATAATATAATAGGTATCCTCTATATTGGTTACCCAGTCTCTCATAGCCTCATTCAATGCATCTTTAAGCGTTGCAGTGCCAGAATCTACTGCATGCACTTTTGCTCCAAGCAACTTGATTCTATAGACATTTAGGGATTGCCTTTGTACGTCTGCAGATCCCATATAGATGTGACACTCAAGACCAAGTCTTGCAGCAACTGTTGCAGTTGCTACTCCGTGCTGTCCAGCACCTGTTTCGGCAATTATTCTTTTTTTACCCATTGCCTTTGCAAGTAGTATCTGCCCAACAGTATTATTGATTTTATGGGCACCTGTATGATTTAAATCTTCTCTTTTAAGCCATATTTGGGGACCAGAATAATGATCTGTTAATCTCTTAGCAAAATACAATGGCGAGGGTCTACCCACAAATTGAACCAAATCTTGATCAATTTCTTGTACAAATTCAGGATTACTTTTTAGCTTTGCATATGTTTCATCCAGCTCTTTTAAAGCATGCATAAGTGTCTCGGGAACAAATTTCCCACCATACTCCCCAAAAAAACCTTCGGAATTTGGTAAATTAGTTAAATTATCCATTTTTAAAATTCTCTATCATCTGATTAATAAGAGTTTTATCTTTAAGTGCGAGTGATGATTCTACCCCAGAGTTGACATCAATACACCATGGATTTAACGAGACTGCTTCTTTAATATTCTCAGAATTAATCCCGCCAGCAAGAATAAATTTGCTTTGAAGTGAGATATTTTCTAACAAATTCCAATCAAACATTTCACCAGTCCCACCATAAATATCATCTGAATATGTTTCTAATAACAAAGCATCAGCAGAAGGAAAATCATTGATAGTCTCAAGAGATTGAAAATTTTTAACCCTAATAGTTTTCCAAAATGATTTATTAAATTGTTTACAAAAATTGTCTTCCTCATCCCCATGAAACTGCAAAATTGGATTTTCAATTTTAGTTGTAACTTTTTCAACCTCTTCAACTGAAGGATTTACAAAAACAAAAACGGGTGCTGTATCCAGAAAGTTAAAATTTTCTAAAGAATCTAAAAAATCATTTGAGATTTTTCTAGGGCTATTGTTAGCCATTATAAATCCAACAAAATCAACGTTTGCTTCGCAAGCATGTTGCAATATATTTATATCAAGTATCCCACAAATTTTTAATTTCATTGTCTTTAGCTAAATAAAAAACTTAATGGATCAGTTGCATTATCTTTTAAACCTAAATTTATCTCTTTATAGTCAGCGCCAGTAAAAAAGAGTCCTTGTGCTTGAGCTGTCTTGCCTGCAATCTTTCTATCTTGAGCATTTAAAATAGTCTTCATATTTTTTCCAGAGCCTTTGGATATATCTAGCAATGTGCCAACAATAATTCTAACCATATTATACAAGTATGCATTTGCACAAAGACTTACAACAATAAAGTTCTCCTTTTGCTCAATATTAATACTTTCCAATGTGCGGACTGGATTTTTTGCTGTACATTTTGAACCTCTAAACGAATTGAAATTATGTGTTCCAATTAAATGAGTAGCCTCAGCTCTCATAATTTCTAGATCAATTTCATGTTTTTCCCAATAGATATAATCTCTTAAAAAAATTGGTTGAGTTTTACCGGTATAAATTACATAAGTATAAGATCTATTGATAGCATTAAATCTTGAATGAAATTCATTTGGCACTTTTTGAATGGAAGAAACTGAAATATCATTTGGTAATTGAGAATTAAGACCCTTGAGCCATTGACTAGTTTCTCTTCGATCCTTGGATGAAAAATCAAAAATCTGTCCTGTAGCATGAACTCCAGCATCAGTTCGACCTGCGTAATTAATGCGCTCTTCAAGCCCCCCAATGGATGAGATGGCTAACTCAAGACGATCTTGAATAGAAGATGCATTCTTTTGAGATTGAAACCCAGAATAATTAGAACCATCGTACTGACAAATGCCTACAAATCTCACAATTTATTTCTTTTCTTTTAACAACGAGCGGGCTTCAGAAACAATTGAATCATTTGTTGAATGAGCAATCAGCTTATCTAAAATTTTTTCTGCACTATCCCAGTCTTCCATTTCGATGTAAGTTCTAACTAAATCTAATTCTTGAGTTTCAATATCATTAGATATACTCAAATTGGTTTGGAAGGTATCATTTTCATTTTGTAAATCCTCCTCCACAGCTGCCCTGGTGAATACAGGTCTCTTACTTGATCGGATGAGCATATAAGCAATTGCAAAGCCTAAAAGTAAAGACAAGACTCCAACCCAAAATAGATCTCTAAGATCAAAACCTTTAGAATTTTTGGAAATATTGGATGTTGCAGAAAGATCAAATTCTGACTGTATCTCAATCATTGAAGTATTCTTTGAAACTATTTCTGAAGCATTTAATTCAGAATTATCTATTGTCTTGATTGGATCAGATTTTAATTTCAGAGTTGAGCTATTGATAGAATCTTGTTTGCTGCCGGAATCAATATAAGTTTCTGTGGGTGCGGTTAATTTTAAAATTGGCTGGATTGCAGATCTCTTAATCTGTTTATTTCTTATATCCATAAATGCAATGGATTCTTTTGCGGTAACCTCTGAGGTTGAAGCGACTAATTCTTGAGAAGGCAATGCAAGATCAATATCCCCTCTTACTCTATTAATATCCTCATCGATGAATGCATTGGGGTTCTCAAGATAAAAGCCCCACATGATTTGATAGATTGAAGCATCATAATTTTGACTAACAGATTTTGAAACGCTCCATATAGTCTCAACCTCGCTGCTTGGAATACTCATGGGATCTTCAGTATTATCAGTGTCATCATTGCCAGGCTTGGCAAGAGAGAAGTCCTTAGAAGCAGTAAGCTCAGAATCTTGATAATCGACCTCATCAGACAGCATCTTTTCAAAATCATATCGTTGCGGCTCGCCATAAATCTTCTTCGCTGGAAGTTTAAAAGAAACTTGTGTTTTTGCCTTAGGAACAAAGTCATTTTGGGGAAGAAAGATAAATATATCTTTTTTGAATTCTTTCTTAATATTCAGACGAAAAGAAATATAGTCTTCTAAATAGTTATTTGGTACAGCTAAGGTTAGCCGTTTGTAATTTTGGAGATTCTCAAAAATCCTGAATTCAAAATTAAAATCAGACAGCTCATCATTTGATTTGAAGTTAGTGATGGAGATATCATTTTCATTTAGATTATTAGTTGAGCTGATCTTAATTTGCACCAAATATAATCCTTCTGGATTAATTTCTATACTAGGACTTCCAATAATAGTGGTTGCATAAAGGCTATGACTTATCAGAGCTAATAAAAGAAGGCACCTTTTCATTTCAATGAATGAATGCTAAGAAGTTCTTCACATATCTGAACTGCATTCAAAGCAGCCCCTTTACCATAAACATTATCAGCAACTATCCACATTGAAATCCATGTATCACCATCAAGCTTTTGCGAGCGAATTCTGCCAACATAAACATCCTCTGTATCGGTTGCATTCTCAACAGGCGTTGGATACTTACCTTCCTGAGGATCATCGAGCACATTGATGCCAGGTGAATTTTCTAGAATCTCAATAATCTCCTCACGAGATATTTCTCTTTCAACCTTAAAAAATACAGCCTCAGAATGCCCATTAAATACCGGTACCCTTACGCAGGTTGCCTGAACTTGAATGTTTGGATCAAGAATTTTATGAGTTTCCCACGCTAACTTCATTTCCTCTTTAGTAAAATTATTTTCTAAAAAAATATCGCACTGTGGAATAACATTAAAAGCTATTTGCTTAGGATAGACAGATGATTCGCTTGCTGAATCAGTAAAATATGTTTGATTATGCAGCTCCTCCAAGGCAGCCTTTCCAGTTCCTGAAACTGCCTGATATGTTGCTATATTTAAAAATTGGATTTTGGTTTGATCATGAATAGGTTTTAATGCCATAAGTAGTTGGGCTGTAGAACAATTTGGATTGGCTATCAGGGATGGTTGTGAGGGGCTACTAAGAATTTCCCCATTAATTTCTGGAATAATCAATGGCACATCATCTTCGTATCTAAAATTTGAGGACAAATCTACAACAAAACTACCTTGAGCAACAAAATTTCTTGCATATTTCTCAGCAACACTTGAGCCAGCAGAAAAAATTATAAATTGTCCTTTTTTTGGACTAAAATTTTCCAACGATTCAACTTGATATTGCTCATTATTAAATTGAATCAATGATCCTACTGTTGAATTGCCCAGAGGTATAAATTCGTCTATGGGAAATTCTCTTTTCTCTATCAATTGGATGATTTTTGTGCCGACAACACCAGATGCACCCACCAAAGCAAAAGATACACCTTTATTCATATTCATCCTTTAGAATTTTAATTAAAGCTGGAGCAACTTCTTGAGTTTTCATGAATGCCTCAGAAGTGGAGATGTCTTTTGTTCTGTGACCTTGGCTGATAAAGATTTTAATTGCTGATTCAATCCTTCTAGCAAGATCGACTCTTTCTAGCGAATACTCAAAAGCCATTGCAAGAGAGGCGATCATTGCGATTGGGTTAGCAATGCTTTCACCTGCAATATCTGGTGCGCTGCCATGACAGGGTTCATACATGCCTTGAGAAGAGCTATTTAATGATGCAGAAGGAAGCATTCCAATAGAGCCACTTAAAGTAGCAGCGATATCAGAGAGCATATCTCCAAAAAGATTACCTGAAACAATCACATCATATTGATTTGGATTTAACACGAGCTGCATAGCTGTATTATCAGCAAGTTGATGGGAAAGCTCGACTTCAGGATACTCTGAG
>JBJLIA010000015.1:0-12617 GCA_045564035.1 Gammaproteobacteria bacterium
ATCTTTCATTGGTTGAGTCCTATAAATTTGAAAGCAAAAATATGGGAGTCGGAACTGTTGGTTTGCCGCATGATGGATCCTTATGGATTGGCTCATACCACTCAGACAGATTAGCAGAAGGTAGCCTATCTTTTAGTGAATAATCTTTATACTGCAGAGCAGGTCAGAGCTTTTGAGGAAAATTCATTTATTAAAGAGGGTGATGACCTGCAAGCAATGATAGAGGCTGCCAAGCAGTCTGTTGAGATATTAAACAAAGATTTTTCAACGTCAGAGTTCTTAATTTTGTGTGGACCGGGCAATAATGGTGGGGACGGATATTTCATAGGCATCGGTTTAAGTAAGTTAAAAAAGCGTGTTAGGTTTTTAGATGTATTGGGGGATTTGAAGAAATCCCACTTATGTGAGCTTGCGTTTAAAATGGCCGAAGGTTTAGAGTTTATTGACATAAAACAACTGAAAAATATCTCTAGAAAAACAGTCGTAGTAGATGCGATATTTGGAATAGGTGGAAGAATAGATTTAGGGAGTGAGTTGATAGCAATATTATCTACCTGCAATAGATTTAAATCTAAGGTGGCCATAGATATCCCAACTGGCCTTGATTGTGATACTGGAGAAATATCTCAAGCATGTTTTAATGCAAATAAAACAATTACTTTTATTGCTTATAAGCTTGGTCAGCGAATCAATGAAGGTAAGAATTATTGTGGCAAGCTAATATTAGAAGATCTCGGACTTGGTATGAATGAAAATATAATCCCAGCGGTTAAGGAATTATCTTTTGACGATATAAAGAAAAATATTCCTAAAAGAAAAGAAAATTCTCATAAAGGAGATCATGGCAAACTATTGATCATTGCAGGAGATGAGGGTTTTGGTGGAGCTGGCATTATGTCTTCAGAGTCTGGCCTAAAAACCGGAGCAGGACTAATAAGACTGCTAACTAGAAAATCTCATGTTTCTGCAAGCCTAGCAAGAAATCCTGAGGTCATGGTATCTGGCGCTGATAATGCTCAAGACCTAGAAGCTAATTTAAGATGGCCTGACGCCATTGTTGCAGGGCCGGGGATGTTTGAAAACTATTGGTCAGAACAAATACTGTACAAGCTACTTCTCTCTATTGCTGAGAACGATACCCCCACCCTTTTAGATGCTGGGGCTCTAAGATTACTTACTCATAAGGCTTTTACTAAAATGGAACTTCACAGTGAAACGGTGCTCACTCCTCATCCAGGTGAGGCTGCTGAAATGCTGAAGGTCACGGTCCAAGAGATTCAAAAAAATCGAATAGAATCAGCAAAAGAACTGCAAAAAAAATACGGCTGTATCATCGTTCTTAAAGGTAATGGAACAATTATTTGTAATGAGAATAATATTTATCTTTGTGCTGATGGCGGTCCAGAGTTAGCTGTTGCAGGCTCTGGTGATATTCTATCGGGAGTTATCGGATCATTAATTGCCCAGGGACTAACTCCATTCGAGGCAGCAAAAACTGGTGTTGTAATTCATGCTCGGGCTGGTGGCGAGTTTGTGAATAATATTGGCAAAATAGGCCTTGCTGCTGGCGAATTGATTCCTTATATAAGAAAATTCTTGAACTAACTTTTAATGCTCGGACTAAAATTAAAGAATGAATCTAGTACATTGCTTCTAGGTTCTGCTATTGGCAAAACTATTAAAAGCTTCAACCTTCAAAATTTTGAAATTCACTTAAATGGTAATTTGGGCGCTGGCAAAACAACCTTAGTAAGAGGAATTCTGCAATATTTTAACTGGGGAGATGTTGTAACTAGCCCCTCATATACCTTATGTGAAGAATATGAATTAGATGGAATGCTGATATTACACGTAGATCTTTACAGAATAACTTGTCCTGAAGATGTAGAGATTTTAAATCTTGATAGGCAGGTCGAAATACAAAAAGTTATTTTTATTGAATGGCCAGAAAATCTTCAGACAGATAGAAATGTGGACGTTATAATCAATCTAGATCATGACAAGCAGGCAAGACATGCCGCGATAGAATGTAAGGATAGTGATATTGAAATCAGTATAAAAACTTATTATGAAAATAATTAATTTAAGATTTCTTCTTGGAATTTTATGCATCTTTAGCCTTTCATCAGAAGCTGCTAATCAAGTATCTTTCAATGAAATTTCCGAGCTTGAATCTGGAAACTTAAAGATAGTTTTTAATCTCGATAAGGTTGCTTTAATTAATTCTTACGCTTTAGACGATCCCTCAAGAATAGTCATTGATTTAAAAGATACTGCCTTAGCAGAACCAATAAAATCTGAATCATTCTCTCGAATAAAAAAAATCAGAGGCAGTGAGGTTGGTAATACTACACGTATTGTCATCGATTTAAAGGGGTCTGTATATTGGAAAAAACCTTGGCAAGTGAAACACAAGGATCGTATTGATTTAGTGCTAGAAATTAAAAGAGATAGAAAAATTTCTAGCAATTTACGGGATATTATTGTGGCAGTCGATGCAGGCCATGGTGGAAGAGATCCAGGGTCAGTTGGAAAAAATATTCTAGAAAAAGACGTGACACTCTTAATTGCAAAGGAGCTTGAACGTACCCTTAAAAATACCTATGGATATAAACCAGTAATGATTAGACCCGATGATCGATACGTTGGATTGGATGATAGATATCAAAACGCCAGAAAACTAGCCGCTGATTTATTTGTTTCTGTTCATGCTGATGGCTTTAGGCTTTCATCTGTAAAGGGTGCGTCTGTTTATGTGTGGTCTGAAGAAGCATCATCAATTACAGCTGCTACTCTATCAAAAAATAAATTGACCTCAAGCCCGGAAGTAAAATCAAAGATTGGCAAGTTAGATATTAGAGATTTTGATGAAGATGCAGCCAGAACTCTTTATCAAATAGCATATGAAGCTAAGATTGATAATAGCGTTATATTAGCAGAAAAAATATTAGAGCAGCTCAAAAAGGATCCCTATACAAAGATGCATAAACCTAACGTAGAATTTGCAGATTTTAGAGTCCTAAAATCTATTGATATTCCATCAGTTCTTATAGAATCAGGATTTATTACAAATCCTGATGATGCCAAACGATTGGAAGGTAAAGCAGGACGGAGAATGATTGCCAGAAGTATTTTTCTGGGGATACACAACTATTTTAAAGTTAAACCAAAACCCAATACTTTCATGGCATCGCTTCCGCAATATGTTGAATATGAAATTCAAAAAGGAGACGTCATCTCAGAGATTGCCATTCGTTTTGGTGTTACCATTGATGAAATCATTAATTTGAATAATCTTAAGAATAAAAGTATATATCCCGGTCAAGTAATTAAAATTTCTATCTAATGTGGAATCTAAACAATAAAACAATTGTCATTTCAGGGTCTACAAATGGCATTGGCAAAGCTGCAGCCATAGAGCTCTCTAAACAAAATCCAAAACTCTTATTTACTTATCGAAATCAAGGCCTTGCGAACGAACTGCTTACTGAAATTAAAAAGGTTTCTCCAGAGACCCAAGTTCACTCAGTGTATTGTGATTTTTCAAACCAGGACTCCATTAAAAAATGTACAGATGAAATTAATGATTTATGCGGGGATATCGATGTGCTCATTAATAATGCCGGTGTTGTAAATACTTCTTATCATGAAACTAGCGATGGGATTGAAAATACATTTGCAGTTAATCACCTTGGATATTTTCTTTTTACAAATCTACTGCTCCATAAATTGAAGAGTAAAAATGAGGCAAGAATTGTGAATGTCTCATCTGCCGCTCATTCATTTGTAAATGAAATGCAATGGCAAGATATAAATTTTGAAAATAATTTTGGGCATGGCCTAAGGCCTTATGGGCAATCAAAACTTGCAAACTTGCTTTTCACAAGATATTTAGCAATAAAATTATCTACAGAAAATATTTCAGTTAATGCTATTCATCCTGGCGGCGTCAATACTTCACTTGGTAGTCAGAATAAAGCTTGGTATAGCAAACCCCTCAGATTAATTTTGAGACCCTTCTTTAGATCACCATTGAAGGGAGCTGAAAGTATTATCTATCTTGCAACAAAGCAAGATGATGGGGTTACGGGTGAATACTTTGTTGATTCAAAAATACATAAATCAACTGCCTATTCCAAAAATCTTGAAGCAGCACATAAGCTTTGGAGCCTATCAGAGGAATTGGTGGGTCAAACTTTTGATCTCTAAAACTCTATAGGATCTACATTAATACTCCATCGAACTTTCTTAGAGATACTATTTTTATCATTGGTCAGTGAATCTGATAAATAAACCAGCAGTTTATTTAAACTGGTTCTTGTATTGGCCTGAATAAGTAAATGATGATGATAAGAGCCCCTAACTTTAGATTGCATGGCTGGAATGGGTCCGATAAGCACACACTTGCTAGGGTCTATAAATTGCTTGGCATAAGTTAACATTTCTATATTGGTTTGAGCTTTGGGAGATGAGGCTTTGATGGTGGCTTCAAAAGTATATGGAGGTTGATCAGTTGATTGACGTTGCTCCATCAAAGATTTAGCAAAGTTTAAATAATTTCCACTCTTTAGCTGTAATAGGTTCTGATCATTGACATACCTAGATTGAACCAAAACAGTAGCATTCCCATCAGAACGTCCAGCCCTTCCAGCTACTTGAATGAGTTGCTGCCCCATTTCCTCTACAGCAGATGAGTTTAGGCTTGTGATGCCTTGATCAACATCTACAGTTACAACTAACTCTAAATTTGGAAAATCATGCCCCTTAATCAACATTTGTGTGCCTATGAGAATGCCTGTATCAGCATTATTTATTTCTGAGAGTATTGATTCTAAGGAACCAACTTTTGCTGTTGAGTCTCGATCAACTCTATGAATAGATGTACTGGGAAAAAGTTCTTTTAAAGTCTCTTCTAGTTGCTCTGTGCCTGTGCCAAGAAAAGATA
The DNA here is from genome assembly GCA_045564035.1 of Gammaproteobacteria bacterium. Lineage (GTDB taxonomy): Bacteria > Pseudomonadota > Gammaproteobacteria > Magnimaribacterales > D2472 > D2472. The sequence continues at coordinate 4,946 of JBJLIA010000015.1, forward strand.
GTTGCGCTTTAGAGCAGCTTGGGCAATGAGTAGGTACACCAAAAGCTGAATTACAGCGATGGCAAATCAATCGATCAGCTTGATGATGAAATACTAGGCTTGAATCACAGCTATTGCAAATAGCTTTCCAGTCACAATAAGAGCATATAAATTGCGGAGCAAATCCTCGCCGGTTAATAAAGATCATGGCTTGTTTTTTTTGCTTTAAGGTTTGGCTTATAGCCTCTATTGCTTGAGGAGCTAAGCCACTAATTAACTTCACCTCATTAATATCAAGGATAGAAAATTTTGGTGGGCTTTTTTGGGTTACTCTTTTGGTTAAGCTGATAGTATTAAACTTCCTTTCTTCAACTAATTTCAGTGTTCTTAGAGATGGCGTTGCCGAACCAAGGATAATTGGAATTTTTATTATCTGCGCTCGTTTAATTGCAATGTCTCGTGCAGAAAATTTAAAGCCTTCTTGTTGTTTATATGAGGCATCATGCTCTTCATCAATAATGATGAGTCCAAGTTTTGGTGCAGGCATCATTGCAGCTGATCGAGTGCCGATCATTACTTTTATTTCACCACTCCTAAATTGTTTCCAAGCTTTATAACGAGCGGATGGTGTCATTTTAGAATGATAAATCCCAACTAAATTTCCAAACTGATTTCTCACCCTGCTCTCAAGTTGAGGCGTTAAAGCAATTTCAGGTGCTAGAACTAAAATCGATTTATTATTTAATAATTGTTCATAAATGCATCTTATATAAACTTCTGTCTTACCCGAGCCTGTTACTCCATGCAAAAGAGTTGGCATGAATCCTTTTAGCTCTTTCAAAAACTTTACAGTTTTAATCTGTTCAGAATTAAGAGTTGTTTCAAACTCTAAGTTCTGTTCTATAATTTCTTTATTACTCTCTATCGTTTTAGCCTCAAAAGTATTCTTCGTTTGTCTAAGATTTGTTGGCAAGAAGGAGTTAATTACTTCACCTATTGGATGCAAATAATAATCAGAAGCCCATTTCAAAATTTTTAGTTCGGTTTTAGAAAAGATGGGCAAATCATCTAGCACCATGTGAATGGGTTTAGTCTTGATGTTGGTCTTGTTAATGACCTCAATCACTATGCCAAGCTTATTAGTTCTGCCAAATTTAACAGCCACTCTGGTGCCTGGATTAATCTGTTGATTTGAGTGATAGGTAAAGGCTTGCCTGAGAGGGACAGCTATAGCTACATTGTAAAAAAATTTACTCATATGTATTTGTAAACGTAGCTGTATTTGTTATAGTGCACATCCAAAATTTATTTTAATATGAAAACAGGCATACATCCTCAATCCCGTGAAGTACTATTCCATGATGTTGGTGTAGACAAGTATTTCCTTATTCGTTCTACGGTAAATACGACCCAAACAAAAGAATGGGAAGATGGTAATACATATCCATATTATGTTCTTGACGTCTCCTCTGCTTCTCATCCCTTTTACACTGGTAAGCAAAAAATGCTTGACTCTGGTGGAAGAGTTAAAAAATTCCAAGATCGTTTTGGTGCATCAGGCGCTTCAAAGCCTTCTGCTAAAAAAGCTGAAGTCAAAGTTGAGGAAGCCCCTATAGAAGAAGTATTAGAGACTCCTGTTGAAGAGGTGGTCGAAGAAACTGCTCCTGAGACGGCTAAAGTTGAAGAGGTAGTTGAAGAAGCAGCTGAGGAAGAAGTGTCTGAAGATAGTGCGGAAGAAGAAACTTCTGCTGAATCAGATAGTGAAAGCGAAGAAGACAAATAAGCTCTTACTCAACTCCCGAACTACCAAATCCTTTATTTCCCCTCTTTGTTTCAGAGAAGTCTTGTACAACTCTTAATTTAGCCTGCTTAATAGGTACAAGAATCATCTGAGCAATTCTATCGCCACTGCGAACTAAAAAATCTTCAGTTGATCTATTCCAGAGTGGTACTTTAAGCTCTCCCTGATAATCAGAATCAATTAATCCCACTAAATTTCCCATCACAATTCCATGTTTTGAGCCAAGACCAGATCTTGGAATTACCAAAGCAGAAAGTGTTGGGTCTTCTATATATATAGAAAAACCCAAAGGGATTAACATGCACTCTTGAGGTTTAAGCGTAAAACTTTCCTCAACGCATGCCCTCAAATCTAGACCTGCCGAACCCTCTGTAGAATATTCTGGTAATGGAATGGAGTCGCCAATGAGTGGGTTAAGAATTTTTACTTTCAAATCAATCATATTTGAGTTCCTTCGGAGTAATTAATGATTCGAGATTTAATATACCAGCATCTATATCTTTCCAATGATTAAAATTAGTAATTTTTGCTAAAGCGCAAGTTGGGAATTTCACAATGGATTCATTGGTTAATGTTTCTGTGAGAATATGCAATCCGGGATTATGTCCGATGATCAATAAATTGTTTATCTCATCGTCTAACTCTTTTATTAACTGGGACAGGCTTGATGCTGATGCATGATAAATGGATTCTTTTAAGGTAGTTGTTGGAATAGGATTAAGAGAACTCAATATCAGATCAAGAGTTGATTGTGTTCTTTCGCTAGGACTAGATAAGACTAGATCAAATGCAATACTATGTTTTTGTATGTATCCGGACAATTGAATAGCATTGGATATTCCTCTTTTAGATAAAGGGCGATCAAAATCTCCTAATGCTGCATTGTTCCAACTAGATTTGGCATGCCTAAGTAAAAATAAATTTTTCATTCTTGTTAATTCTATCTTGCTAAGACTCTCTATGTCCTATAAAATCGCGTTTCTATGAGTAAAGTATGTCAAGTAACTGGGAAGATGCCACAAAGCGGTAATCACGTCTCCCATGCGAATAATCGAGTGAAAAGGAAGTTCTTTCCTAACCTCCATACGCATAAATTTTGGGTTGAGTCAGAAAACAGATTCGTAACTTTGAAGCTATCCACTAAAGGCATGCGCATAATAGATAAAAAAGGTATTGATGAAGTTCTCAAAGACATGAGATCTCGCGGCGAAAAAGTCTAATTAATAAACCACTGCTTCTGAAAAATCTCTAGGTCCGCCTAGTGTCTCTCTATCACTCTTAGGAGTGCAATCATCTATATCTTCAACCCCATATTGGTCTCCAACTTCTGCGGCCAGTAGTGTTTTTCCTGACAATGTCATTAATTTTTGATCATCATATAGCTCGTTAATCACCAAGCCCGCGAATTCTTGACTGGCAGCACCCTTCAAGAACTCAGCGTATTGCTCTCCATGCATTTCACTCACCTTCTGAGTTTTCTCATCTTTCACTATTCCAGACCATAAAGATAATGAACAAATATCGTGAGGCTTTAGGTCATATGCCATATCAAATGCCATTTTATCTATGCCGGCTTTTTGTGCTCCATAAATGGGTCCATGCATATAACACATAGCTCCATGAGAAGAAATTTGAACTATCAGTTTCCCCTTGCTTTCAATCATCAAAGGAGTCAATGCATGGGACAGCAGATAATTAGACTTAAGCCCAACATCCATGACAGACCAAAGATCAACAGATTTTTCCCAATAGGGCTTTGGTTCGACTAGATCATCATGAATCTGGCAGGCAGAGTGAATAAGCAGATCTAGCCTACCGAACTCTTTTTTAATATAACCAGACAATTCTAAAATTTCTTTTTGATTATTTAGATCAATTGAGTAGGCGATGCCATTTGCGCTCTTTTCCTTAATCTTTTCAACTGTTTCATCAAGACTGCTTTGAATCTCAAAGCCAAATTGTTGGACGGTTGATCCTTTCTTTTGACTTCTTGCAGCACAAATAATAATGTCTCCCTTTCTGGCCATTCCTTCAGCAATGCCTTTACCCACCCCCCTGCTGGCTCCTGTTACTAAAATTACTCTTTTATTTTGATTAGTCATATTGTTCTCCTGTTAAAATTGTAATAGATGATCTATCTTGCCTCCAAATCACCTCGAAGAACTGAGCTTTTGCAACAAATTGGTGTAGAACATAAAATCATCGATATCGAGGTTGACGAAAATATTAGCAGCTCAAATTCTCCTCAAGAAAATGTCAGAGCGTTATCAGTATTGAAATGTCAGGAAGGTGTTCGCAAGGTTATAACTGATGATGTGGGTTCTTTTCCAGTACTTGCTGCTGATACTATTGTCGTTTTAGGAGATAAGGTTTTTGGAAAACCAGAATCGGAGTCAGAGGCTATTTCGATGCTTCTAAAACTCTCTGGTAAGACTCACATAGTAATGACTGGAGTGACTGTTGGGATCATAAGTAAAGACCAAGCTAAATTTCACACTATCAACGTTGCATCGAATGTTGAGTTTGCAAAGTTAACTGAGATTGATTGTAAAGAATATTGCAAAACTAATGAGCCGTTTGATAAAGCAGGTAGCTATGGGATTCAAGGCTACGGCTCTGCTTTTATCAAAAAAATAGATGGTAGTTATTCTAATATTGTAGGTTTGCCCATACATGAAGTAGTTGAGCTTTTTAAAGAATTGGGGATTTCTTATTGGAATAAAAAATAGAGTTTCTAAATTTTGTGAATACCAGATGCATGCAAAATAAAATTTTTCTTTAAAAAACTAAACTTATCCACCACCTTTAATCCAGAGTTACGGCCTAATCTTAGATAGGGATTATCTTGTTGAAAAAGATTAAAGAGGAAGTCGACTCCCCTTATCATTGATGCATTCAGCGTTTTTCTTCTAAGCTCATACTTCTTTAAAAAAGCCAATTGTCCAATTGCTTTATCAGAGTTAATTGCTCGCTCAATTTCTTCAGCAAGAATAATCGCATCCGAAATACCCAAATTAATGCCTTGACCTGCTAAAGGATGAATGGAATGAGCTGCATCAGCAATTACACAAACGCCATGATCACAGTATTCATCAAGATGGTGAGCTGAAAGTGGGAATGAGAGCAATTCGCTAGTTACTTTTATTTTACAAGAAAGTTTCTTTTCGAACTTTTGTATGTGAGTAGAAAGATTTTCTAATGATAAATCAAGGGCAAGCTCTTTTGGCATGGACCAAACTACTGAAAATTGATTTATCTCAGTACCATTCTTATATGGCATTAATGCAAAAATTTCTTTTTCATAAAAAACTTGAACCGCCTCTTCACTATTTAGTTCTGGAATTTCAACCAAGAATGTTTTAGCAATCTGCTCATAATCTTTAGAAAAATTTTCTGATGCTATAGACTTCGCCAAATTGGAATTCCTGCCTTCAGCAATTACAAGGAGATTACTATCTAATGTTGATTCATTGCTTAGTGAAGCTTGAATCCCAGATTCTATTGTTTTAAAAGAAGTAATTTCATCTCCAATAGATACTGAGTTTTTAACTTTTTTAATTAAAGCTTCTCTTAATTCATTGAAATTAAAAACCTTTGCTAAATAATCGATGTTGGCCTCATGACAATCAAACGATAATTTTCCAGATCCAGAACCATCAAATATTTTCATTCTTTGAATAAGCGATGAGTTTGTTGTAATACCCAAATGTTCAAGTCTTTCACTAGCACTTAGGTTTAAAGTTAACGACCTAATATGATCATCTTCCGAGGAAACAAAAGGTTTTTTTTCAATAATTTGAAAAGGTATTTCTCTGGCAGCAAGCTCGAGACCTAGAAAAGATCCAACAATCCCGCCTCCAGAAATCAATACAGATTGGGACATAGAAATTTAAGCCATTAATGCTTCGATTTCTCGAGGATTAGAGGGAACAAAGGCAGTTAGATTCTCATTGCCATTAGCAGTAACTAAAATATCGTCTTCAATTCTAATGCCAATTCCTTTCCATTTGTCTTCAACATCTGCTGATGATGAAATATAAATACCGGGCTCTACAGTGGTAACCATTCCGGGTTTAAACTTCATATAATCACCATCCTCCATATAGTCGCCTGCATCGTGCACATCTATGCCTAACCAATGACCTATTTTATGCATATAAAAATCTCGAAAGGCGCCAGCTTTATGGAGCTCATCCATTGAGCCTTGTAATATTCCAAGGTCTATCAAGCCCTGAGTAATTACTTTTTCAGAAATTATTTGTGCGTCCATAACGTTATTATGTGTAGAAATTGCTTCAATGCTTTTGAGTTGAGCCTCTAAAACAACTTCATAGATAGCAAGCTGAGGTTCGGTAAATTTACCATTGATTGGATAAGTTCTAGTAATATCAGATGCATACAGCTCAAACTCACAACCTGCATCTACCAATAGCAACTCACCATCTTTAAGAGGTTTTGAATTTTCAACATAGTGCAGAACACAGGCATTTTCACCGCCAGCTACAATAGGCGTATAAGCTGAAAAACGCCCGCCCCTTTTTGAGAATTCGTACTGATAAAATGCCTCAATCTCTTGCTCTGTCATACCCGGCTTTACAAATTTCATGGCCTCTACATGAGCTTCAGCAGAAATCTTGCAAGCTTTCCTCATGATTTCAATCTCATCTTCATCCTTGATGAGTCTTTGATTGCCAACTTTGGATGATGCATCAGCAATATCAATGGCTGAGCTGTGTCTATCCTTTGATTTTGCAGATTTAATCCAATCAATTATGTCGGCATCCAATGTCTTACTTTTGCCAACAGGATAATAAACTTGATTGTGTCCAGCTAATAGATCTGGCAATCTATCATTGATCTCAGTGTTATTAAATGCCAGGTCAAAACCATGGTCTTGCATAGCGCCTTCTGGCCCAGCTCTATAACCATCCCAAATTTCTTTTAGTTCATTTTTTTCTGGAACAAAAGCTATGGATTGCACATCATTTTCTTCATTAATTAAAAGCACCAATGTTGATTCAGCCTCGTTAAAACCACTGAGGTACCAAAAATTGCTATCTTGCCTGAAGGCGTGAGATGAGTCTGCATTTCTGTATTGAGTTGAAGCACCTGCAATAACTACAGCGGAGTTCTTCGGCAACATTGCGCCAAGCTGATTTCTTCGTTGTATGTATCTATTATTCATGTGCTCATTCTACTCTTTTCTTTTTCAAACTTCCCTATTTGCATACGAAGACTTAAACTTAATATATTCATATGAGTGAAAGTTCCAAAAGTTCTATCAATATTTTAATCAAAAAGACTGAAAAGCTTTTAAAAAGGTTTAATGAACAAAGAGGAATTATTGATGCTTATATCAAAAAAGAGAGAGAATGGAAAAAACACAAACTTTTACAAGCAAATGAAATAAAAAAACTTGAAAAGGTTAATTCCAAGCTAGCTAAAATAATTAAACTACATGAGCAATAAAGAAGTTTTAGATCTAATGATTATGGGCAAAAAGATATCAATTGCATGTCCGCCTAAAGACAAAGAAGGCCTAATCAAGGCAGCAGAAATATTAAATGAGCAAATAGATTCAATTCCAGATAAATCAAATGCATTAATTTTGACAAGCCTAGATTTGGCTTTTAAAAGTCAGCTTCCTCAAGAAGGTACCGCCCTCTCGAAGGAAGAAGAGAAAAATCTAAATGATCTTGTTTCAAAGATCGAGCAATCCCTTAATTAAAATAACCTTCTCTTTTTAATATCAACTGATTTATAATCAAGCTAACTGGTTCATTCGCCAACTTATCGAGATTCTTTGAACCGATAATATATTTAAAGGTGATTTTCCACTGCTGCTGTTGTGCATTACCATTGAGGGAAGCCTGATGCAGTATGAGCTTCACC
>JBJLIA010000016.1:0-12215 GCA_045564035.1 Gammaproteobacteria bacterium
TTTCCCAGTAAGTGTGCCAACCATCTTGCATTTCCAGTCGAACACCAACGTAAAAGGATTCTTGATCAGAGTTTTGTAAGTTGGTTATTAAACTAGCTTTTGCATGTCCTGTTTCTACAGGGTTTGCAAGAAGCAATGAACTTAAAAGTAAAGAAAAGCCCAGCAGGATATTTTTCATGATGTCCATGTTAAACCATTGTAATAAAAAAAGGGGAGCATGAGCTCCCCCGATCCAGTTTGATTGATTTACTTACTGCCTAAAATTTTAGGTGTTTTAATATCAATCGAACGAGGTTTTTGAGCATCTGGAACCATCTTTTCCAAAGCAATAGTTAACATGCCATTAACTAAATCAGCCCCATGTACTTCTACATTTTCAGCTAAAGTAAATTGTTGTTTAAAAGCTCTTTGAGCTATGCCTTGATAGACAACCTCGTTAGAGTCATTTAAGAGCTCTGCTTTAGGGCCTTTATGCTCTATCGTTAAGACGCCTTCCGCCAATTCAATGTTGAGGTCTTCTTGCGATAGACCTGCAACAGCAACATCAATAAAGATTCGATTCTCATCTCTGCGAATGTTGTATGGGGGATAGCTTGATGACCTTTCTGTGGTTTCAGAAAATCTCTGCAATCTATCAAATAGGCTTTCAAACCCTAACACACGAGTTGTTAGGAACGGATCGGTAAAATTAAGTACCATAATATAGTCCTCCTTAGTAGCGACTAAATGTGCATACCCTAATGGCGTATGCGGTTAATAAACGTAGACCCAAATGGCGACTACAGTTCTTATTTAGGTGCTTTTACGAGAAATTCAAGGAAAACAAGAAAGAATTTATTCCTTCCAGTGGGTAACAAATTTATCAATATCAAGTTGAGGGATCTTTTTATTAGTCCCAGAAGGGGTGCCAACATACAAATATCCAATCACCTCATGATCAGAGGTTAAATTAAAGTACTCTGCTATTTTTTGATTGAAAGAAAATTTACCGGTTCGCCAAATGCCGGCATAGTTTTTTGCATGCAGTGCAAGTAGGATATTTTCTGCTGCAGTTGCAGTCGAAAGCATTTGCTCTACTTTAGGAACTTTTGGATGCTCAGTGATTTGAGTCGCCAAGATGATGATCATGGGCGCTCTGTATGGTGCAGCTTTATATTTCTCGATTTGCAAAGGTGTGACCTCCTGCAGTTCGTTCATTGCAAATTCTGTAAAAATCTTAGATAGCTTATCTAAACCCGCGCCAGTTACTTCAATAAAACGCGAGGGCCTTAGCCAAGCATGATCAGGAGCTCGCAGGGCTGCTTGATATATTTCATGCATCTCATCCTTTGACGGAACAGGGGTCGTTAATTCGCGTGGCGAATTTCTTGTTAAAAGGTTAGTCATTGCATCCATTTTTTCTATTCTAATAGATGATTAATTTTTTTATAAGAAATTCTCCAATTTTTTATCTGATCAGATTAAACTTATACAAGGAGTAAAACTTATTCAAACTAATTAATTTATGGAAATAACACTTTTATACACTTCGTTAATTACGATTCTTGCTATTTTTTTAGCCTTCAGGGTTGGGATTGTAAGAGGCAAAACTAACACCCTGCTTGGAGAGGGCGACTCCTCTGAATTATTACAATCTATTAGATCGCATGGCAATTTAATGGAGCATGCTCCTATAGCATTAATACTTTTATTATTGCTTGAAATGCAGGGCGTGGCAGATTGGAAACTGCATTTGCTTGGATCTTCTTTTTTTCTTCTCCGAATACTCCATGCATACGGGCTTGCTATTTCTAGAGAAAGTACGCCTTATAGACTTGTTGGCGCACTGGGTTCATGGATGTTAATGGTTGGAATGAGTCTTTATGGCATATATGTTTATTTTATTTAATATAGGTGAACTTTTTTCTTAGATTTAAGTCAAAATTAATATGTTAGATTTAAAAAAATACTTACTTCTTTTTAGCTTAATTATAGGTACTCCAAATCTTTTGGCAGAAACAACTGATGATCCGGTAGCTGATCTCATGGGAACAGTGTGGCAGTTAATTAAAAATGGTTCTCAAAGCTCCTCATTTGGAAGCGGGCAAGTTGTATATTTTTTATCCAGCGACGCACATAACACTCACAGGAGTAGAAAATTTCAAACTTGGGATACTTTTTCTATGGTAGATGGAAGAAATCTAGTTCGTTTAAAGAAAAATGAGAGCATAGAGATTATTATGCCTAAATTTAATAATTCGATATATGAAGTAAAACTTCTTGATGGTTTTTACAAAGGTAAAACCTATTATTTAATCGCAGATGAGCTTGAGAAAAATTTTAAACAGGAGATTGAAGACAATGACAGCATCTAAAAATATTATCAGCATCATCTTTGCCATGTCGATGGTGAGTTGTTCATACAGCTCCCTGCGACCTGAGGTAGTTGATCGTTCCGATGCTCAAAGAATGCAAACAGTTATTTTTGCAACGGTTGTCTCAATTGACAGAGTCATCTTATCAGGTGATGGAGATACTGGTGCTGTTGCTGGGGCAATAATTGGAGGTGTTGCAGGTGCTTCAGTAACGGACTCTGAGACTGAATCAGATATTGCTGGAGTCTTGGGTGCTTTAGTGGGTTCGGCAGTGGGTTCAAAAATGGGAGACGCCGCTACTAGGAAACCTGCCATTGAGCTGTTGCTGGATTTGGATTCAGGGAAAACAGTTTCAATTATTCAAGAAGAAGGAGATTATAGTTTTGCTGTTGGTCAGCGAGTTAAAATTATTAAAAACAAAGGCAAGTCTAGAGTCATGCCTTTGCAATGACCTCGGAAGCGTTCACAGTTGTATATAACAAAGCCCTAGATTTAGCTTCTAGGCGAGAGCATTCTCGTTATGAGCTTATGTATAAGCTCAACAAACGTTTTTCTGAAACAATGCCCATCATTGAAGAGGTACTTGATAAACTAACTCTAAACAATATCCTTGATGATGAGCGCTTTGCTGAGATGTATCTTAATTCTAGAGCGAGAAAAGGCTTTGGACCCAAAAAAATTGAAATGGAATTATATTCTAAAAAAGTTGATTCATTGCTCGTTGGCAATGCTATTGAGGCCTATGAAAGTTGGACAGAAAATGCTGAAAATCAATTAAAAAAGAAATTTAAAGGCGTTAAACCAACAGACTATCAATCCAAAATGAAGCAAAAACAATTTCTTTTTAATCGTGGATTTAGCAGCCAAATTATTGAGCAAATTTTATAAAATCGCATGGTATGATTTACTCCTATGTCCTACCAGGTTTTAGCTAGAAAATATCGACCATCCACCTTCTCAGAAGTTGTTGGTCAAGAGCATATTTTAAGAGCTTTAGAAAATAGCATTCAACATAACAAACTCCATCAAGCATATATGTTTAGCGGTACCAGAGGAGTTGGCAAAACAACAATTGCGAGGGTTTTTGCTAAATGTCTCAATTGTCAAAAAAGCGATATGCCTCAAACCGAACCATGCAATGAATGCACGGCTTGTTTAGAAATAAAAGCTGGTCGCCACATAGAGTTTTTAGAAGTTGATGCTGCATCAAGAACCGGCGTCGATGACATGCGGGAGCTACTAGAATCTGTTCAATATAAACCGGCAAATGCGCGATATAAAATTTATCTCATTGATGAGGTTCATATGCTTTCTAAAAGCAGCTTTAATGCTTTGTTAAAAACGCTGGAGGAACCTCCACCCCACGTAATATTTTTAATGGCAACCACTGAAGTAGAGAAAGTTCCTAAGACCGTTTTATCTCGCTGCTTGCAATTAAATCTTAAGATTATTCCAGAGAATAAAATCCGAGAACATATTCAATCTTTGCTTGATCTAGAGAGTATTCAATATGATGAAGAGTCTTTAGGTTTAATAGCTAGCTCTGCCCAGGGCTCGATTCGTGATGGATTGACCCTTTTAGATCAAGCTATTGCACATGGCAATGGGGCGCTTGAGTCTGATCAGGTGAAAGCATTGCTTGGAACAATTGATCAATCCTATATTATTGAACTGGTTAATCATGTGGCAGCTTGCGATGGTGATGGCGCCTATCTAGCTTTAAACAAAATTACCGAACTTAATGTTGAGTATGAGCAGGTCTTAAAAATTATCATTTCTGTTTTTCATAAAATCACATTGCATCAGCAACTTCAAGATAGTGAAGATACAGATATCAAGCAATTAGCAGCAAGCATTGATCCTCAGGTCATTCAATTGCATTATGAGATTGCTTTGAATTCTTTAAGCAAGTTTCATGTTCATCCTCATCCCAAGCAAGCTCTTGAATTATGCATTCTACGTATGCTTGCCTTTCAGCCTATTTCAGAGAGCCTAGCTCCAAAAATAGAAAAAAAAAATTCTAAATTAGTTCCTGATTCCAAAGCATCAAAGAAAAATGTGATCAGAGCAGTTGAGAATTCACAATCAGAGCTCAAGCCTAAAGTAGTTTCAGGTGACGAGGAGGTCAAAGAGCTCTCTACCAAGGAATCAAGCATACCAACAGAACTTGATATGAAAAGCTGGAACTCAATCTTCAATTCCCTCAATTTATCCATGTTTGTAAGTCAAGTTTTTTCAGAGTTTGAATTTATTAGCTTCTCTGATAGTACTCTTATCCTAAAAAAATCAGATGAACTCATAAATCCAACTGAAGGTTTAAAAACTGAATTTTTAGAAGCAATATCAATGCAACTGGGTCAAAAAATTTCGTTAGTAATCGAAAGTGGAGAGGTGATTGCCTCGCCAGCGGCTCTAGAGGTCGAGAGAGCGCAAAATCAGCTCACTCAGGAAAAAGATGATTTATTAAAAAATGCAGCCGTTAAAGATATTCTTGATTCATTCGGCGGTAAAATTATTGATGAATCGATTAAGAAAGTGAGCTCATGAGTAAAGATTTGCTATATGAGCTTATAGAAGCCTTAACTATTTTGCCCGGGGTTGGAAAGAAATCTGCTCAACGTATGGCTTTATTTCTGCTTGATAAAAATAAAGATGGAGCTTTACATTTAGCGCAAACCTTGGAAGAGTGCTTGGATGCTATTCAGCGATGTGAGGTATGTCGACAATTAACTTCAGAATCTGTCTGTAGAATTTGTAGTGATGAATCTAGAGATGTCTATAGTCTTTGTGTTGTTGAGAGCCCTTCAGATGTCCTAGCGATTGAGTCTACTGGAGGTTTCAAAGGAAGATATTTTGTTTTAATGGGACGCCTTTCACCGATTGATGGAGTTTCTCCTGATGATCTAGGTATTCCAGATTTATTACGTCACATTCAAGGCGCTAAGATTGAGGAAGTAATTCTTGCGACCAGCTCAACCGTTGAAGGAGATGCAACAGCCTCTTTTATCAATGATCATCTTGAGAGTGTTAAAGTTTCAAGAATTTCTTATGGCATTCCTATAGGAGGAGAGTTAGAGTATGTCGACGGTAATACTATTGCGCGAGCTATTCAAGGGAGGATTGTAATTTAATGTCTATTAAACCAGATGTATGGATTAAACAAATGGCTGAATCTGAAGGGATGATAGAACCATTTTCTGAGAATCAAGTTCGAGTTGATGATAAGGGTGAAAAACTTATTTCCTATGGTGTCTCTAGTTTTGGTTATGATGTTCGCTGCGCCAACGAATTTAAAGTTTTTACAAATATTCACTCAGCAACCGTTGATCCAAAAGCATTTGATGATAACAGCTTTGTTGATATCACCTCAGATGTTTGTATTATTCCGCCAAATTCTTTTGCACTTGCAAGAACAGTTGAATATTTTCGCATTCCTAGAAATGTTTTAACTATCTGTTTAGGTAAGTCAACATATGCAAGATGTGGCATTATCGTTAACGTTACTCCCTTAGAACCAGAGTGGGAAGGGCATGTAACACTAGAATTTTCAAACACCACCAATTTGCCAGCAAAAATATATGCTGGAGAGGGCGTGGCACAAATGATTTTCTTTGAATCTGATGAAGACTGCGCAGTCAGTTATAAGGATAGGGGAGGCAAATATCAGGGGCAAACCGGCGTTACGCTTCCAAAAACCTAATAGAGTTTTTTAAGTTCAAGCATGGTATCTCCATCTTGATCTTCGTCTTCAACTTTTATAATTAAATAGTCAATATCTGGTGCTAGGAAATAGCGGGTGGTTCTATTATCTTGCAGTCTAATTCTCTCTACTATGATGCAAGAGTAAACAGTGCCGTCGACCTCAAAGCTGCCACTATCGACAACCTTGTAGTTGTTGACTTCTATTGCTCCTGTTTTTAAATCTGGAAGCATCAAAGAAAAATCTTTAAGTCCCGCAATAACATTTTTTCTAATTTGTATTTGGACATTCAATGGATCAAATACATTTTCATCTTTTAGTAAAGTTTGGCTCCATTCAAATTTACCTTTGGAAGTTAGAGTTCCCGAAGACTGATCGTAGTTTAATGTTCTTTTGTCTGATCGAATCAAAACCTTAGCATCTACATAATATTGTGTAGAGGAAATAAGATTATTCATTTCAGAGAAATCTGAAATAATTTTTATTCTTCCAAGTGGAAATTTTGCATTAAATTGAATGGTTCTTTTGCCTTCTTCTTCATGGGTAATAAGCTCTCTGATACCCCTCATAGAAATTTTAGAATTAGTAAAAACATACTCGCCTTTGTAGTCAGGAATTTCTTGTGCTGCAAGGTCGGTTGAGATCAGTACACATAGTATTCCTAAATATTTATACATTAAAGAACTCCATGTGATTTGGTCCAAAATGACTTTCAGCCTCAAATTTAACTTGATCACCTTCAAGCGTGATATATCCTTTTGCTATGTCTGCGATGACTTTTGGATATATGGCATGCTCAATTTTATGAATTCTATTAATTAGCTTTGCTTCGGATTGAGCAGGATCAATTTTTAAAGCGCCTTGCGAAATAATGGGCCCTCCATCAAGCTCATTGCTCACATAGTGCACTGATATACCATGCATTAAATCTCCATTTTCTAAAGCCTGCTTATGAGTATTGAGTCCAGGATATTCAGGTAATAAGGAAGGGTGGATGTTGATCAACTTTCCATTAAGAGCTTTGGTAAAATCATTTGATAGAATTCGCATAAATCCAGCGAGCACAACTAAGTCAGGCTCGATGGGAAGAATTTGCTCTAAGAGAGCCCGATCAAACTCCTCTCTAGTATCAAAGCTTTGATGATCAATTACTTTGCTCATTAAATGGAATTTTTGAGCTCTCTCCAATCCTTTTACATTAGGTTGATTTGAAATGACTAGCTCAATCGAGGCTGGTATATTTCCTGTTTGGCAGGCCTTGGCAATGGCCTCTAGATTTGAGCCACCACCTGAAATTAGCACCACTATTTTTTTCATGTCTAATTGTATTGAATTCGCTCTTTCAAGTCCCCTTTTATAATCGAACCAATTTCGAAGGCTCGCAGTTTGTGGGTAGATAAAATCTTTTTTGCTTTTGATACTTCTGCTTTATCTAAAATACAAACCATTCCAATTCCGCAATTAAATATTCTTAGCATATCTGACTCTGAAATTTTCCCTTTGTCTTGCAGCCACTTAAAAGCTTTGGGAAATTTCCACGATGATAAATTTACATTTGCAACTAATCCACTTCTAAGGATTCGAGGGATATTTTCTGTCAAACCGCCTCCAGTTATATGTGCCATACCTTTGACATTAGTTTTTTTGATTAGTTCCAACACCGGAGCTGGATACAAATGCGTTGGTTTCAGTAAGACCTTCATTATTGATTCTGGAGCTTTATGTTTTTTTAGAATAGAACGAATTAAAGAGTAACCATTGGAATGGGGCCCACTGGATTCCACGGCCAATAATATGTGACCGGATTTGATCCTTTTGCCATCAATCAGATCAGACTTTTCTATAACACCAACTGAAAATCCAGCTAAATCAAAATTATTTTTTGCATAATGACCAGGCATTTCGGCTGTTTCTCCACCAAGAAGAGCGCAGTTGGTCTTCTTGCACGCATTTGCAATACCTTTAACAATTTTTGCAGTAGACGCAGGTTCAAGTTTTGAGGCAGCAAAGTAATCCAAAAAAAATAATGGCTCAGCGCCACAAGTGACCATATCATTAACGCACATAGCTACCAGGTCTTGTCCAATAAGATGTGTTTTATTGTGAGCCTGGCTCAGCGCTACCTTGGTTCCAACTCCATCAGTGCAACCTACCAATACAGGATTTTTATATTTAGATCCTAGCTGAAAAAGCCCAGCAAAACCCCCGATTCCACCTAATACTCTCCGATCATGAGTAGCATTGACACTTGTTTTAATTGCATCAACAAGCTCATTGCCTGTTTCAATATTTACACCCGCCTTAGCATAAGGATCTGTAGGTTTTGCTTTACTAGTCATTTACAATAAAAAATATGATTCAAAAAATTAAGATCTTACTTCTGCTAAATTTTGTTCTGGTTAGCACTGCTTTTAGCAAAGAGTTACCAGCATTGTTTGAAATTAAGATTCCTGACAATCAGTATACCAATACTAACGACGGATTAAATAAAGCATTCAATCAATTGATTCAAAAGCTATCAGGCTCCAGAAGTCAAAAGTTACTATGGAGAATTGGTGATGCCCAGCTCAATAAAATTGAATTTGTGTCCTCCTATTCAACAGAGCTCATAGATGAGCAGGAATTTTTAATCGTCAAATTTAATGACGAAGCACTTATACCTGAACTGCGTAAAATAGGCATTCCTTTAATAGGCTTCAATCGTCCCGTGATCTTAATTTTGTTTAAAATTGATACTGGTGAGTCAGCTCCTATTTTTCTTAGTAGCAGCGAATCAAGTGATATTTTATCCGCAGAAATAAAACGCACTTTTCAAAAGATTGCTCTTGAAAGAGGTGTTTATCTAGAGTTGCCTGAGTTTGATTTAGAGGATCAAAATTTACTCAATCAGACCAACATACTTTTCTCACCTTCAAATTATATTCAAGAGAAATTTTATAATGATGCATTTTTAGATATCAAGCTTGTAAGAGTTGGAATCAATCAATGGTCTGTAAATGGAGATTTACAATCCATTTCTCCATTGCAAGAGAAGCAAGTGGTTAAATTTTTTCAAACTGCAGTTCATGGTTTCTTAGATGATTTTCTTGAAGTCAAGCCACTTGAGTCTGGCGCATCAGGAGAACAGATGATGGTCA
Source organism: Gammaproteobacteria bacterium (assembly GCA_045564035.1). Classification (GTDB taxonomy): domain Bacteria; phylum Pseudomonadota; class Gammaproteobacteria; order Magnimaribacterales; family D2472; genus D2472. The sequence goes on from JBJLIA010000016.1 coordinate 9,192, forward strand.
CGATTCAAGGCTTAGAAAATTATGAAGATTTTCAAGCAGTTGAATCTGAGTTAGATAAGATTTTTGCAATTAAATCTAGATCTTTTCAGGCTTTTGAGCGAACAAAAATTGATTACCTAACTCAATTATTCCAAACAAAAGCCTCCTTGATGCAAGAGCTAAGAGGTAGCACTAAATTTCTAATCAAAGAATATAATCCTGATATAAATCAACTCAAACTAGAGTATTTAAATTAGTAATGAGTAAATATTTTATTTTTATACCTAATTTACTTTCTATTACTAGAATTTATCTTATGTATCCCTTGCTAACTTTTATCTCTGAAGAAAATTACCTTTTTGCTTTATATGTCTTTGTCATTGCTGCAGCAACTGATGGTCTCGATGGATATTTAGCAAGGGTGATGAATTGGCAAACTGAATTGGGCAAGATTCTTGATCCTGTGGCTGACAAAGTATTGCTCATTGGCACTCTATTAATTTTGTGGATGAATTCATACATACCCATTTTTGTGCTCCTAGTTTTTGTATTAAGAGATTTTATTATCATCATGGGGGCTGCATTTCATATGACTGTTTATGAGACTGCTGCTCCAAATCCAAACCTATTCGGAAAAATAACCACTTTTGTTCACATTGGTTATCTTGCTGGAGTCTTTATTGATATTATCTTTGATCTGAATTTAACTAATTTTGCGGTTGATCTTTCAGTGGCTTTGATCACTTTAATCAGTTTTGTTCTATATGGTCTGAATTGGCTCAAATTAACGGCTAAGTTAAATCGTGAATAAACCAACACAGCTAATCTTTCCATTTCAGGTAAATCATAAGGCATCTTTTGAGAGTTTTTTTTGGTCACCAAATAATACTAATCTAATGACAAAACTTGCTGACCTAGTTGCTACCAAAGATGCCCATGAATTAATAATTTATGGTGACAAAGGCTCAGGAAAATCATTTTTAATGCAGGCTATTTGCAATGAGCTGGGCTCGTCAGAAAAACAATTTACCTTTATACCCATGCATCAAGCCATTAAGATGGGCGTTGAAATATTTCAAAATCTAGCTTCTTTGGATACAGTTTGTATTGATGACCTTCAGCTAATGCTTGCAGATGAAGAATGGGAACTGGCCTTATTTAATTTGATTAATGAATGTCAACAATCTCACTGTACTCTAATCCTGTCCTTGGGCGGAACCAATGCTTTGGATGACATTACACGGCTTCCAGATCTGTTATCAAGAATAAAGCGTATGGAGTTTGTAAGGCTGCAAGCGGTTGAGGATGCGTTGCTTAATCACGCGCTAGATTTTGTATCTCATCAATTAGATATTAACTTAGAAAAGGCTGAGCTTGAGTTTCTTTTAAAGCACCAAACACGAGAATTTTCAATTCTTGTAGAAAATCTGATTTCCCTTGACAAGCAAGCAGCCTCTCTAAAAAGAAAGATAACTATCCCTCTGATTAAAGAGACATTAAACCTCTAATCTAGATCAACCATACAATCTTGGCATGTTAATAGTGCTTTAGGCTGCTGAATCTCTATTAAAGTTTCATATAGATCCGCCAATCCATTTAGCGCTGATAAAACCTTAGGCTCACCAATAGAAACATCAAAGTTTTCAAGCAGTTCTTTAATAATTAGTTCTTCAGGAGATAATTTTTGACCATAGTACTCAACTTGATAGTCCTCTAATTCAGCAAGGTTTGCAGCATAAGCAACCGCGTCATCAATGCTTCCAATCTCATCTATCAATCCTATTTCTTTTGCACTTGTTGCAATCCAAACCCTGCCACCAGCAATCGCTTTAATATCTTCATAGGATTGGGATCTTGAATCAGCTACAAAGTTTACAAATCGATCGTAGGCATCTGCACCCCAGGCTTCAAAAATTTTATCTAAGTCTTCGTCAATCGCTTGAGTTGGATCCCAGCCACCATGCTTAGAGGTAACTACGCCATCAAAATTGACCCCAATATAGTCCATAGCATTTTCTAGCGTAGGCAAAGCTATCGCCACACCTATAGAGCCTGTTATGGTTGTAGGTTCTGCAAAGATATAGTCAGCTGGAGTGGAGATATAGACTCCACCAGATGCGGCATAATCCCCCATAGATACAATGACATTGATGTCTTTGGCTTTGGCAGCAAGCAGCTCATCTCGCATCATTTCACTTCCGATGATAGACCCTCCAGGGCTATTTACTCTTAGTACAATAGCTTTTGTCTTTTCATCCTCATGAGCTGATCTAATTTGTTTCACAATTCCGTTCGCACCAGCGACACCTTGAGAAATTTCTCCCTCCATGATGGCGCCCTCGGCTGTAATAATTGCTATCTCATTTTCACTTTCAGAGAAGTCATCATCCATTTGCTTGGAATATTCACTATATGAAATAGTTTTGTATGTCTCAGTTTCGGCTTCCTCATCTAGTCCGAATTCTTCAATCATGTATTGGCGAAATTCAGGGAACGATTTGGTACCATCAATAATATTGTTTGTTTGAGCATAGGCAATATTTCTCATTGCAGCCTCCCCAAAAAATCCAACAAAGTCATCTGCAAAAGACTGAATGTCATTTGATTCAATTCCACGTCCTTCGGCCATGAGAGTTTTCATCTCATCCCAAATCGGAGTAAGCAGGGCCTCTCTCTGCAATCTATCATTTTCTGACATATCTGTTCTTGTGTTACCTTCAAGTGCAGATTTAAAATCGCCCTGAGAATAATTATGAAAATTGATTTTTAGATTTTCATAGAGCTCTTTTTGATAAGACCGCATACCACCAAGCCCCATAACACTGATACTCCCTACAGGATGAACCCATATTTCAGAAGCTTGAGATGCCATTAGATAGGAGGTAGTAGACAAACGGTCATTAAAAGCAATAACTCTTTTACCAGAATCACGAAGCGCTTTTAATTCCTTTGCGATATTAATTGCTGTGGTTGGCCCAGCAAAGCCAGTCGATGAAAAGTCAATAAATACTGCAGGAATATCTTCATCGTCAGCCGCTGCTCTTA
>JBJLIA010000017.1:0-11757 GCA_045564035.1 Gammaproteobacteria bacterium
AACAGGTGCTCGAGGCTTAAGGTCTATCATGGAAGAATTATTGATGGATACAATGTTTGAGCTTCCAAATATCGATTTAGAAAAAGTTATCGTAGATGAGAATTCTGTTTTGCACGCAACCGACCCTATTAAAGTTTATAAATCCTCTAAGAAAAAATCTTCATCTGCTGGTTGAATTTAATTAATTCCCCCTCATTATATTTATATGGCCAATATTAAATATGATCTTCCCCTTATCCCTCTTAGAGATGTCGTTGTCTTCCCTGGAGTTGTCTCGACTTTATTCGTAGGACGAAATAAATCCATTAATGCATTAAATGCAGCAATGGCTAGCGAAAAGAAAATTATCTTGTCAGCCCAAAAAGATGGCTCTCTGGATGCACCTTTATTTGATGATTTATATAAAGTTGCAACTATAGCTAATATCCTTCAGCTTATTAAATTACCCGATGGAACCGTTAAAGTCTTAGTTGAGGGTTCTCATAGAGCGCAAATGGAGTCTTTAGAATCAGATGATAAATTTTCTAAAGTAAGAGTAAGCCTCATCGCTGAGTCTAAGATTGATCCGAAGGATGGAGAGAATCTCTCAAAATTTATTAAAGCTAAGTTTCATGATTTTATTAAAATCACCAAAAAAATTGCTCCTGAAGTTCTAGCATCGATTGATGCGCTAGACGACTTATCTAGAATCATTGATTCTATAGCCGGTCATTTACCAATGGAAATCAAGCAAAAACAAGAAATTCTTGAAACAGCTGATTTTCAACTAAGAGCTGAAATTCTTATTGCATACATAGAATCCCAGTTAGATGTTATGGATGTTGATAAAAGAATTCGCAATAGAGTCAAGGGTCAGATGGAGAAATCTCAGCGAGAGTACTATTTAAATGAGCAGATTAAGGCTGCTCAAAAAGAACTCGGTGATATCAGCGAAGAGGGAGATGAGCTTACACAATTAGAAGAAAATATTTCCAAAGCAGGGATGTCAAAAGAGGCCTTAAAAAAAGCTAATAATGAATTTACCAAGTTTAAACAAATGTCTCCCATGTCAGCAGAGGCCTCAGTAGTTCGATCCTACTTAGACTGGCTTACCGCAATTCCATGGAAAAAAAGAAGCAAAGTTAAGTCTAATTTAACTGCTGCGACTGAGATTTTAAATGAAGATCATTTTGGTTTAGATGAGGTCAAAGAAAGAATTTTAGAATATCTTGCTGTTCAGCAAAGAGTGAAAAAGCTCAAGGCTCCCGTCCTATGTTTAGTTGGCCCGCCAGGGGTAGGTAAGACCTCACTTGGGAAATCTATTGCAAGAGCAACGAATAGGAAATTTGCTCGAATGTCATTAGGTGGCGTGCGAGATGAGTCTGAGATTCGAGGTCATAGAAGAACTTATATAGGTTCAATGCCTGGAAAAATTATACAAAAACTATCCAAAGTAGAGGTAAAAAATCCATTATTTTTACTTGATGAAATTGATAAAATGGGAATGGATCACAGGGGTGACCCAGCTTCTGCCTTGCTGGAAGTCTTAGATCCGGAGCAAAATAATACCTTTTCAGATCACTACCTCGAAGTTGATTTTGATCTTTCGGAGGTAATGTTTGTGTGTACGGCAAATAGCCTCAACATACCTGGGCCTCTACTGGATCGAATGGAAATAATCAGGCTGCCAGGCTACATTGAAGACGAAAAGCTTAATATTGCGAAGCAATATCTAGTTCCAAAACAGCTCGAAAGAAATGGTCTCGATGAAAAAGAAGTTAAATTAAGCGATCAATCAATTTTAGACATAGTCAGACACTATACTCGAGAGGCTGGAGTAAGAGGCCTTGAAAAACAGATTGCAAAAATATTTAGAAAGTCAGTAAAAGAAAGAGTTCTTGCTGATCCTAAAAAAACTAAAAGCTCTATTAATATTACTCCTAAGAATCTTGAGAAATATTGTGGGGTTCCCAAGTTTAAGTTTGGCCAAGCTGACATTGAGGATATTGTTGGAAAAGTTTCAGGGCTGGCTTGGACCGAAGTGGGCGGAGAGCTTTTAACCATAGAGTCATCCTATGTGCCAGGAAAAGGCCAAGTCATCAAAACAGGTTCTTTAGGTGATGTTATGCAAGAATCAATTCAGGCAGCATTGACGGTTGTTAGATCCAGATCAGAAAAATTAGGTATTCCGAGTAATTTTTATGAGAAGTATGATGTCCATATCCATGTTCCAGATGGTGCTACTCCAAAAGATGGACCTAGTGCTGGTGTCGGGATGTGTACCGCTTTAATTTCTGTATTTACAGGTATACCCGTTCGCTCCGATACAGCCATGACAGGTGAAATTACGCTGCACGGCCAGGTAACTAAAATTGGCGGCCTCAAAGAAAAGCTCTTGGCAGCCAAGCGAGGCGGCATTAAAAGAGTGATTATCCCTGAAGATAATGCTGCCGATTTAAGAGAAATTCCATCTCTTATTACTCACGCGTTAGAAATTCTTCCTGTGAGATGGGTGGATGAGGCCATAACACATGCCCTCACTTCAGAGCCGAAACCTATCAAAAAAAGAGCAATCGGAAAAAGTATTAGTAAAACTAAATCATCCAACATACGATCAAGCTCAAGAAACCCCCATTAGAATAGGTTTTAATGCTTGACATTTCTAGTCTGATAGCTTTTCATAGGCTTAAGTACTTTAACTAACCAGAGGAGAATTCAATGAATAAATCAGACTTAGTAGACGCAGTTGCTTCATCAGCAGATGTTACCAAAGCTTCAGCCGGGAGAGCTGTTGATGCGGTTTTAGATTCAATAGGCGATGCGCTTGGAAAAGGGGATACAGTTTCACTTGTGGGCTTTGGAACTTTTTCTGTCAGACATAGAGCTGCCAGAGAGGGAAGAAACCCTCAAACAGGTGCAGCTATGCATATAGCAGCATCAAAAGTTCCTGGCTTTAAAGCAGGTAAAGGTCTTAAAGATAAAGTTAAAAATTCTTAATTAACTTTTATTTCTCAAGTCTTTTTAAAAAGGGTGCATAAGCACCCTTTTTTTATGTATCATTATTAATTTTTTAAAGGATGAATTGTAAATGTTAGAAACACTCAGAGCCTTTCTTTCGGGCAAAAGACTTATCGTTATTGCAATATTGCTTGCCATTCCATTTGTTTTTTTTGGCTCAACTTCCTTTGGAACAACATTCACGAGTTACGGAACGGTTAATGGTGAGCCAGTTACTCAGCTGGATATCAACTTAGCTAGCGGTCAAGTGACCCAAAGATTACAAGCCATATATGGTGAAGATTTTACGTTGGAAGATCTCGATGAGAGCGTTTCTTTGGAATTGATAAAAAATGAAGTGATCAATCAAAAAATTATGTTCTCTCAGGCAAAAGATTTAGGTTTAAGCGTTTCTTTAAAAGATGCCAAAAAAGAAGTGATTCAAATGGATGCATTTCAAGGCGATCAAGGTTTTGATCAGACTATTTTTGAATCAACTATCAGGGCAAGTGGCTGGACACCTGATGACTATTTTGCGTTAGTGCAAGAGAGCATAGCTCTTGATAGGATGTTTAATGCTCTAAGCTCAGTAGCGTTTCCTATTCAAAGTAATATCGATGCCATGGCTTCTATGTTAGAAACCTCAAGAGACATTAATTTTATAAAACTTGATAAAAATCCTTTAGTTGCTTCACAAGATGCCTCTATGGAAGAAGCCGAAGAGTTTTTTAATGCCAACCCCTTTTTATTCTTATCCAAAGAAAAAAGAGATTTCTCATACCTTGTTCTTACCTTTGAAGAATTTAAGAATCAAGTAGAGATCCCAGAAAATTATATTGAAGAAGCATATGCAGATTATTTGAATGATATCAATCAATTAATTCAAAATAGAATCTCACATTATATGATTGACAAGGCTAATTATGAAACTGATGAAGCTGCCCGTTCTAAAATATCTCAAGATTATGAAATGATTCAATCTGGCCAAATATCATTTGAAGACCTGGTAGCTAATTCAAGCGAGGATCTTGCTTCTAAAGATAGTCTTGGTGATCTAGGCCTATCATCTGGCGATGCATTCCCTGTGGAGTTTGAGGAGGCAATATTAAGTCTTAGTTTAAATGAAACTACTTCGGTTATTGAGTTAGAAGAGTCACTGCATATTCTGAAACTGACTGAAGTTTTAAAGCCAACAATAAAAACTAAAGCTGCAATGGAAAAAGAGTTAAAAGATGAGCTTGTTGATGCTGAGGCATTAGCGCTCCTGCAGGACAAATTTTTAGAGCTTGAATCTCTTGTTCTAGAGGGAGGATCACTAAATGATCTTGCAGAATATGCCAACTCCTCCATACAAATTTCTGGCTTGCAGTCATCCGATGAAGTCTCAATCAATAATTTTGCAGCGGTTTCAGCATCTGAGTTATTCAGTTCAGAGCTTGTGCCAAATCAAATTGAAATATATGAAAGTGATAATAGCTATGCTTTTATCATGCCAACCCAAATCATCCAACCTTCTGTTCAAGCCTTTGAAGAGGTCATAGACTCAGCCATGGAAGAGGTTAGGGTCCAAAAGGCAAATGTTTTAATTGATGAATTTTCAGACAATGCTGAAAAAGCCTTGCTTGGAGAATCAATGCTGCCATCACAACCTGGATTTTCAAAAGAAAATTTTAAATCTGTTAAAAGATTTAGCTCGCTCTTGCCACCTGAGGTTATAAATGAAATTTTTGAATCAGCCTTAGGCAAAACAGTTGCTTATGAGTCTGGAAATGGAGATAGATATTGGGCTCAATCTTCAAATGAAATTATACCTTCAGCTGAGGAGCTTGGAGAGACCGTTTCTCGTTATGAGGAGTACCATAATAACTTGCTAAATCAACAACTCAACGGGTTTTTAGATCACACCATGAAGCAGAATCAAAAAGTTCGTTTACAAAACCTTACAGCAGCAAATTAGTCGGCATATTCCTCTATCGACATAGCGGCAGTATTAAAGCCTCCGTCAACATAAGTAATTTCACCCGTAACACCGCTGGCTAAGTCTGAGCAAAGGAATGCAGCCACATTACCAACTTCAAGAGTAGTTACTGGCCTCCTTAAAGGAGCTCTATTTGCATAATTGGTAAGCATTTTTCGAAAGTTTTTTACTCCTGATGCAGCTAAAGTTTTGATTGGACCAGCTGAAATAGCGTTCACTCGAATGCCATCAGGGCCTAGTGCTGCTGCTAGAAAGCGAGTATTTGCCTCTAAGCTAGCTTTTGCCAAGCCCATTACATTGTAGTTTGGAAGAGATTGCACGGCTCCTAGATAAGTTAGGGTTAAAAGTGCTGCATTGTTATTCAGCATAGGTTTTGCAGCTTTTGCCATAGCTGTAAAGCTATACGAGCTTATATCATGCGCAATTTTGAAGCCTTCTCTTGTTGCCGCATCAATAAAATTTCCTTCAAGTTCATTGGCTGGCGCATAGCCAATTGAATGAACAAAACCATCAAACGAATCCCAATGTGTTTTAAGCTCTCGATACATCATGTCAATACTTTCATCAGAGGCGACATCGCATTCGATTAATATAGAAGAATCAAGCTCTTCAGCAATTTTTTCGACATTCCTTTTTAATCGCTCACTTTGGTAGGTGAAAGCTAATTCTGCGCCTTGTGCATGCATAGCCTTGGCAATTCCAGCTGCTATCGAATGTTTATTAGCCAGTCCTGCTATTAATATTTTTTTGTTTTTGAGCATTTTTGTATTACTTGATTGCTGAGTTTGGTGAATATGATACTAAATTATCAGCACCAGAGACCAATTTTATAAAAGTAACAAAGGCTATAAATTTGACTTTTGCTTCAAATAGGCAACAATTAAGTGTTAATAACTATAAATAGGGAAAATTTTTATGTTTAAATCTACCAAGTTCTCGCTTTTTGCACTTCTTGCAGTCAGCATTTTTTCACTTTCTATCTTTGCTCAAGATGCCGATACCGATAATAACGAAGTTGAAGCAGATGATGATCAAATTGAGGAGATCATTACTACAGGTTCAAGGATTTCTAGAAACCCTCTAGAGCTTGCACAGCCTGTTACTATTATTTCTGGCGAAGAGTATGAAATTCGAGCCTATACCAACGCAGCTGAAGCACTAACTGATGTGCCGGGAGTTGGGTCTGTAAACTCATTATCTGGTGATCAGTCTGGCCTTGGTGCTGGACAACAAGTCGCCTCTAACTTTGGTTTAAACTCTGGTAGAACTGTAACCTTGATTAATGGAAGACGTTTTGTTGGCTCTCAGTCTCCAACTGGTGGTGCTGGATCTGGTCTAGCAGTAGATTTAAATAATATTCCAACAGCTTTAATTGAAAGAGTTGAGATACTTCCTGTCGGTGGTGCTGCAGTCTATGGTGCAGATGCAATTGCAGGTGTTGTTAATTTCATCTTAAAAGATGATTTTGAGGGCGCTGAATTTACTTATAATGGTTACGACTATGCGGGCATGGATGAAGATAGCTCCTTTAATTTTACCATCGGTGGTAATTTTGCTGATGGCCGAGGAAACATTGTAATTAATGCTCAAGTCGAGGATCGTGGTCAAGTCTTCTACGATCAAGCCAATGACAGAATTAGAAATTGCGAAGAAGGATTTTTCTATGAAAATCCACAAGATAGCTCACAAGACATGTTTGCCCAACGTGGAGATGTGGTAGAGCAAGTAATGAGCAGTGCTTGGGACTACAACGGGCTGCTTGATGCAGAAGGCAGAAGATCTTTTGGTGATAACGGCTTGCATTTATGTTCAACTCTTGTATCTAATCCAAGTGAAGGTTTAGTTACTCCCTACGGTTATAACGAAGTTGGTGCCGATGCCTGGTGGGGAGGACAATTGGATAATAATTTCAACATGATGGGAGGTAACTATTACTATTTTGATGGCCCAGGTAACATGGCGCAGATGGATCCAGGTGTTCCATATGGTAGAAATTACTATACTAAAGGCTCAAACATCTACAACATTCAAGATAACAAAATCTTAAGAGCTGGTTTTGAAAGAAAAAATGTCAGCATCTTTGTTAAATATGACATCACAGATGATCATAGAATGTACCTCGATATTTATAACAACAGATTCTTTGCTGAGGATGATGGTTCCTCTTCATCTGCTCATTACTCAGATTACTATTTTGGTGCTATTGATTCAGATAACTGTAATGCTGGTGGAACTTGTTACACGCCATCAAACAGTATAAACATGGCCTACAATGACCCATATCTAACAGCTGGCACTAGAAATATTTTAGATTCACTGGGCTATGGTCCTGGCGATACTTTATTTGTTCAAAAGCTTTGGAATGAATTATCTCCTACTCTAAGAGGTGATGGCTTTGAAAATGAAAGTAATACTCAGTTTTACACACTAGGCTTTGAGGGTGAGTTCGACTTGCTCGATACAGAAATGAAATATGATATTGGGAGCAGTTGGGGTGAGACAAGAATCCTAAGCACAGAGCCAATTCAAATCAATGCAAGACTGCATGCAGCCTTAGACTATGGTATTAATCCTGCTACAGGCGAAATTGATTGTAAATTTAACTATGTTGAAGATTATCAACTTGCTTTTACAGGCGTTAATCCAAATCAAGCCAATGACTGGTACTCATCTGCCTTAAATGGTGGTGGTGTTGGGCTTGGGTCTGTAGGAGATTGTGCCCCGTATAACCCATTTGGTTTTAATAACCCTAGTAACGATGCTGCAAAAGAATACTTTTCTTCCTATGATAATGAGGGTTCTAAACTTAGTCAGTCATCATTTTTCTGGAATCTTGCTGGTCAAGTGCCCGTGTTCGAACTTCCTGCAGGACCAATTGATTTTGCGATTGGATACGATATAAGAAAAGAAGAAGCCCGTTATGATGCAAGTCAAATGGCTCTTTACTCTGTTGCAGTGAGAGGCTCTCAAACAAGAGGTACAACCGGTTTCTTTGATGTTGAATCACAATACATAGAACTATCTATTCCTGTGGTCTACGACATGCCTTTTGCTGAAGAAATTAGAATAGATTACGGTTACCGTGAATTAGAGAATACTAATACTTTAAGAACTAACTCATATGATGTGGACGCGATCAGTCTTTTCTGGAGAATCAATAGTGATTTTTCAATCAGGTACTCAGATCAAACAACAACTAAGTCACCTAATATTGATGACCTTTACTCACCCAGAAATCCAAGCTTTCAACAAGCTCTGGATCCATGTGATACCAGATATGTTGATGATGGAGATTTCCCCGCCAACAGGCGTGCAAACTGTATTGCAGCTGGTATCGATCCAACAGACTTTAGAAGCTTTGTTGCTGGTGGTACTGTGCAAGGTAGCTCAGGCGGAAACCCAAACTTACTTGATGAAAATGGTGAAACAACCTCTTATGGATTAGTTTTCACACCAACATATGATTTCTTAGCACCATATGGAGATTTCACATTTTCTGCTGATTTTCTTGAAATCAAAATCACTGATTATGTTACTACTTTTAGCCTAATTGATTTTATGGAAGCTTGTTATGATGCTGCCTCTTACCCAAATAACTTCTGTAATAACTTCCAACGTGGTGCTAATGGCCAAGTTGTTGACTTCCAAGTTGGCTCAGGTAACTCAGGTATTATTGATTTTGCTACTTGGATATATAGAGCAAACTGGTCTCAGGACTTTGCCACTGTGGTAATGCAGCCTGAAGGCACATTGGGAGATATTGACGTATCTTGGAGAGCTTATCAGCAAGATCAAAGATTTGTAGCTGATTCAGGTGATCCTGCTGACTTAGTTGATAAAACTGGTTGGGCTTCTGATCCTGAATGGTCATGGGACCTAACTGTTGGCTGGAGCTACAACAAGTTCTATGCATATTATCAAGCTGATTTTGTTGATGGTGGTTATATCAATAAGCAGCAAACTGATATTAGAGCTGATAGATACTTAGGCGAAAATGGCCAACCTATCACTGAGTATGATAGTTATTGGACTGATACCATTGGATTGGTTTACCGTCCTAACGATAATATGAGTCTTGCAGTAAGAATAAATAATCCGCTTGACCATGATGGTTCTGAAAGTAGATATCAAACTGAAAGAAGACTTCGATTCATCGGAAGAACAATAACTACTCAGTTTAAACTTAAGTTCTAAACTTAGTTACAATCTATTTAAAAGAGGGATTTTATATCCCTCTTTTTTTATGTCTTTTACAAATACCTAAAAAAAAGTTGACAATTGTGACAAATCAGTAACAATAGGCAAAATTTTTTAATATTTTAGGGATATTACTATGAATAAAATAAACCGTTTTTCATTAGCAGCCTTTGCTGCTGTTATATTTACGCTTCCTGTTTTTTCACAAGATGAAAATGCTGAAGAGCGTGATGTTGAAGAAATCATTGTTACTGGTTCAAAGCTTGCAAAAACAAATTTTGACTCTGATGTGCCAATTTTTACCATTACTGGTGAAGAGATTACCAACAGAATGATTACAACTGCAGGTGATGCTGTAGCTCAGCTGCCTAATGCTGGATTAACTAACTCAGTTCAGGGCGATGATTATCAAGCCGGAAGTGGCATTGGTCAAAACATTGTCTCTCTATTTGGATTAGGCTCTCAAAGAACCCTAACATTGGTTAATGGAAGAAGATTTGTTTCATCAAATTCTCCCCAAGGTGGTGCTGGAAATGATGGTCTTCAGGTTGATACAAATAATATTCCTATATTGTTATTAGACAGAGTTGAGGTTAGTAATGTTGGTGGTGCCTCAGTTTACGGTTCTGATGCTGTTGCCGGTGTTGTTAACTATGTGCTTAAAAAAGACTTTGAAGGTTTTAAAGTACAATATGATTACAACAATGTTGCTGATATATCAGAGAACAAAAGTGTAAAAATGTTATTTGGTGCCAATTTTGATGATGGCAGAGGTAATTTTGCTCTTAATATAGATTACGCTGAGACTGGACATATTACTTTAAAAGAACTTAAAGATAACGGACAGCTTTTCAGAGCTGGTTTCTATGACACTGTTGGCGGGCCTGCAGGTCAACGTCAGCTTCTTACAGATTTTGCTGTGAATGGACTTGATCAAGGTGGAATCATTACAAATGGCCCATTCTTCCTACCTTATTATTGTGATACTTTTGGTATTTATTGTACTGGTTGGTCAGATGACGGAAACTATGGTTTCGCAACCGATGGTAGTGGAGCGTTTGGTCCTAAAGCTAAAGGTACTGCAACTGGTAACGTTGTTTGGTCTGATGGTGGAGCAGGTGTAAGACTTCTTGATACCGATCCATATTTAAATCCAATCGAAAGAACGAATATTAACCTTTTCGTTAACTATGAAATTACTGATAATATCAATGCTAATTTTGAAATGTATACAAATGAGATGAGCGCTCAAGAAGGTGCTACTCAGCCATTTATTTCTAATAGCTTATTTGGTAACCCACAGCTTTCATTAACAATGTCAGCTGATAACCCATTCTTACCTGCTAATGCTCAGTCATTCTTAGCTGCAGAAGGCGTATCAACATTTGGTTTTTCTAGATGGTGGGTTGATTTGTACAGTCCTGCTGTTAATACCAATGATACTGATATGTTTAGATTTTCTCTTGATGGCTCCCTAGGAGATTTTGAGTGGGAAGCTGGAATGAGTAGAGGACAATCTACTATCAACGGTAATCAAAGAGTCTTAAACAGATCAAGGTTTGATCTAGCAATTGATGCTGGTATTAACCCTGCAACTGGTGAAATTGACTGTAAATGGAATTATGACTCAGACTATACAGCTGGTGATTTCAGTCAATTAGAAGTTGCTGGATGGCCTGGTTCAATTTTTGGTGCTAAAGGTGATTGTGCTCCATTAAATCCATTTGGTGCCAATATGGCTTCGCCTGAAGCGATTGATTACTTAATGGCACAATATTTTGACAGAGTTAAAATGAGTCAAGAGATAGCTTACTTTGAAATCAGTGGTGCTATTGCAGAACTTCCTGCTGGTTCAGTTCAAGCCTTATTTGGAATCGAAAGCAGAACTGAAAAAGCTGAATACAACTCTGGCTTTGCTGCTGGTACAAGAATCGCGTATGAGCCAGGTAATGGTGGTGATGGTACTCAGGGCGGACAATTTGATTCTGATGATGTTTACCTGGAAGCATATGTTCCACTTATATCTGAAGATATGGATATACCATTTGTTCAAGTCCTAGATTTAACATTATCTTACAGAGAAATTGATCACTCCTTAGCAGGTTCAGATTCAACAGAAGGATACGGTATAACATGGAATATTATTGATGATTTAACTTTCAGAGCTAAGTCACAATCTACAGTTAGAGCTCCTAATGTTGGAGAGTTATTTAAGCCTGTACTTCAAGGCAGTTCTTTTACATCAGATCCTTGTGATGCTAACAATCTAATTTCAGGACCTAATCCTGCAGCTAGAGCAGCTAACTGTGCTGCAGAAGGACTAGATCCTAACTTCTCCTCTCAAGCAGGAAATGCTTCAGTTAGAGGTACTTCTGGTGGTAACATCAATCTTTTCAACGAAGAAGCTGATACTACTTCATACGGAATCGTCTATTCACCATCTTTTAATGAGATTGTTGATGGACTTCAAATTGCTGTAGATTTCATTGAGTTTGATATCCAAAATGCAATCACAACATTTACCCTAACTCAGGTTATGGAAGCATGTTACGATTCAACAAGCTATCCAAACAATCAATTCTGTGATGCGTTTAACAGACTTCCAA
>JBJLIA010000018.1:0-10324 GCA_045564035.1 Gammaproteobacteria bacterium
ATTTATTAAAGTTTTTCATATTTATCTCCTTGTTACAATTATTACATTTATGTAACATTTATGTGAACAATATGTGACAAATATGAAAAAGTCAAGGAATGTTACAAATTTACATAAAATTTGCAATATATTAAATTTTTAGTTTTTATGATGTCTTAAGTATAAGATTGGCTTATGCTTAATTCTTCCCATTGGACACAAAAATGTCGCGCAATTGTGTTTTAGAGAATTTACCAGAAGCAACTCTAGGAAGTTCCTCATATGCGATTTGCATCAATGAAGGAATTTTAAACGCAGCTAATTTATCTTGCAAAAAATCTCTTAACTCTTGTTCCGATAATTCCATTGAAGGTTTTACGCATATTGCAACACACAGGGTTTCACCGAGGCGCTCTTCTGGAATGCCGAATACTGCTGCTTCCTGAACTGATGCATGTGCATAGATTGCTGTCTCAACCTCAATGCAGGAAATATTTTCTCCACCTCTGATTACCATGTCTTTAACCCTGTCCACGATGTAAACAAAGCCATCATCTATGTACCCCAGATCTCCAGATTTAAACCAACCGTCGTCATTAAACACTTCTTTGGTTGCCTCTCTCGTTTTTCCAGTACCCCACCATATTAGCTGGGCTTTTGATAACAATCTCTCCAACTGCTTTTGGCTCTGAAAGAAAATTCCAATTTTCGTCAATAATTCCAACATCTGTTACAGGAGGTATTGCCCGACCACAACTGCCTGGATGATTAAGATAATCCTTGCCCAGATTTAGAGTGCCTGCTGCGTTAGTCTCAGTAAGACCATATCCAATAGAGGGCTCACTATCTTTAAAGCCATCTTTAAGCTTTTTTACGTGCTCTGGGGGTCTAGGAGCACCGCCACCACTTAGTTCTTTAAAAGTTGATAAGTCATATTTGTCTCTGTCAGGATGAGTTAATAAGTCCCATGTTTGAGTCGGAACTCCGGTAATGGCCCCCTATTTTTTCATCTTGAATTAATTGTAAGGCTAAACCAGGATCCCATTTTGGCATCATCACCATTTTTCTTCCTGCAAGGATGCTCATCAAAAACCCAGAATGACTACCAGTTACATGGAATAATGGGACGCAATGGAGAATAGCAGACTGATTTTGAGGCTCAGAGGCTGTTTGAGAATCTTTGGCTTGGTTAGCATCTGCATTGTCAACCTCTCTTTTTAAAGTCGTAACTAATGCCCAACTGAACAATGTTGCCAGAATATTTCGATGGGAAGAAAGGACTCCTTTTGGAAAACCAGTAGAGCCAGATGTATAAAAAATTGTTGCATGATCATTTGTATCTAGGCTTTGCTCCTTAAATTCATCAGATTGAGAGCTTATAAAACTATTAAAGTCTTCGTAATCATCACTATGGTTGTTAGACCTAACAACTATTTTTTTTAAGGTAGTAAATTTTTCGAGGCCCCTCAATCTCTTTTCATCTGCAATAAGCACCATGGATTCAGAATTCTCAAGTCCATAAGTAACCTCATCAGGCACCCACCATGAATTTAGAAGGACGCATACTGCACCCATGGATGTAATTGCCATAAATGAAATAATATATTCGGGATTATTAGCCATACATATGGCAACTCGATCGCCCTTTTTTACGCCTAAAGCTTTAAGCGCATTAGCAGTTTGGGCAGATTTTTTAATGATTTCTTGGTAGGTGTATCTTTCATCGTTGAACACTATGAACTCCCACTCAGGAAATAGAAGCCCAAATTCATAAAATTCAGTTAAAGTTTTTGGTGTATTTATAAATTCTCTATAGGTTATTCCAGAAACATGTTGCTTTTCTTGAGCTGCAAATATTTGGTCAGGAGCAGTTAAAGAATTTAGAATTTCTGTATATTTTTCTGTCATAATAATTAACCATAAAGTGATAGATATCCTAAACTAAAATGAAAAAAAACTACATACTTCTTACAACTGTATTCATTATTGCTGCTTGTGGTGGTGGGGGTGGTGGCTCATCTCAACCTGAGATTGCATCAGTTCCTCCATCTAGTCCATCATCACCAAATACATCAACACCAGCTACCCCGTCGGAACCTGTGTCTCAACCCGACACGCCAAGTTTCTCAGAATTGCAAACTGAGTTTGAAAATCATTATGAGTATAGTCGTCATTGGGGTTTAGAAACCATCAATGCTTCATCAGCATATGCAAGAGGAGCTACGGGAAATAATGTTCTTATTGGAATTACTGATTCTGGTCTTGACGAAACTCATGCTGAAATTAAGGGAGCTAACTTATCTCCAAACAGCGACCTCGAATACACCAGTTATATTCCAAACACTAGACAAAAGCGTCATGGAACCATGGTTGCGTCAATCGCTGCGGGAACATTAGATAAAAATAGAAATACTCCAATGCATGGAGTTGGATTCGATTCCGATATTTTATTTGTGGCAATTCAATTGGCTGAACCAGATGAAAATTATGATCCAATTGATCTTGGTGATACTGATAGTAGTGGTAACGTTACTAATGCTGATGATGTTGCTGAAGATTTTTCTGGATTAGACGGTTTTTTCAGCTCACTTTTCGATTTCTATGATTTTTATAATGCAGATATCGTTAATAA
The DNA here is from genome assembly GCA_045564035.1 of Gammaproteobacteria bacterium. GTDB lineage: Bacteria > Pseudomonadota > Gammaproteobacteria > Magnimaribacterales > D2472 > D2472. The sequence goes on from JBJLIA010000018.1 coordinate 2,612, forward strand.
TAGCTACGGTTTTTCTGGCAATATTATTGACTATACAGAAGCTCAAGTAAGAAACGCCTTCCCAAGCACTATACTTTCAATGTCTCAAGAGGGAACTTCAGACTATAACAAAACCATATATGTGTGGGCAGCAGGAAATGCTGGAGGATATGATGAAGCAGATAATTCAAGCCCAGAATTACTTGCAGGAATGTCCCATTTTATTGAAGAGATCCAAGGGCACTCTATCGCTGTTGTTAGCATTGATGAAGATGGTGAGATTAGTGATTTTTCAAATAGATGTGGAATTGCAAAGGATTTTTGTATTGCAGCGCCTGGAGGCAGTGTCACAGTTGCATATCCTACTTCTGCAGATGATGCCGGAATATATGAAGATGAAAAAGACGATCCATTTAGCTGCGTTCAAGATAACTCTTGTTACGCTGTTGCTGGTGGAACGTCCTTTGCTGCACCATTTGTCACAGGAGGTCTTGCAGCAATATCTAGTTATTTTGATGGGCAACTTGGAAGTACTGAAATTGTTTCAAGGTTGTTTGCAACAGCAAACAAAGAGGGCGTTTATGCAGATTCAACAATTTATGGCCAAGGACTTATGGACTTAGCTGCTGCAACCTCCCCTGTAGGTCAAACAAGTTCAATGATGAGCTACAGCTTATCTGGGCCTATGGTAAGCGCAAGTTTGACCTCTCTGCAGATGACTAATCCTGCCTTTGGTGATGCATTTGCCAGAGGTGTAAGCAATCATTCAGTTATATTTTTTGATGAACTCCAAGCACCATTTAGAAATTCACTTAATTACTTAGTAACTGATTATAGAAATCAAGTTAATTCAATTACAGGATTTAATGAAATGCAAGATTTTTCGAGATCAATGCTGCATTCTGAAAGTGAATTTTTTGAAGTTGGTCAATCTAACTTCCAAAATATATCAAATGAATTAATCACTCCATCACACTTGCTTGAAACAAGAGCTGATAAAAATCAATATTTTGCATATTACAATTCATCAAACAAGACTTTTTTTAGCCAAGGAATTAATGGAAGCTGGGCGTTGGGAATATTTAAAGATCCTAACCTTAGGACCAATAGTGGATTGAGATCAAAATTTAATAATCCATGGTTAAACTATACAGCCTCAGGGGCATCCTTTGGATCAATCAAGAAGATTAATAATGTATTTGATATTGCTTTAACTATTTCAGCTGGAAGAAATAAATTTAACTCCAATGAAACATTTCTTGAAACAAATTCCAGTTTACTAGGTCTAGTTGAAATTCAGTCTGACTCTTATATACCTTCACTTCAACTTGGTGTTCTTCAAGAAAATGATTCGAATAACGGATTAGCTGGTTCAGGATCATTTATGGGAACAAAGAATCAAATAACAAAGTTTATTGGTCTCTCATCCGTAAATGAATTCTTTGGTGGAAAAATCTTTGGATCAATACATTGGGGACAATCGTCAGATATCAGAAGCAATCATGGAATGTTGAGATCTATCAATGAAGTTAAATCTTCATCATTTGGATTTGGCTACATTCATACTGGAATCTTTGAAAGCAATGATCAACTAACAATTTCAATTGATCAACCATTAAGAGTAGAATCTGGTATGTTGAATCTTGATGTGCCAGTTTATAGAACAAAGCAAAAAGAGGTTATTTTTAACTCTCTTAGTTTTGGATTAAGCCCAAGCGGAAGAGAGATTAATTCAAAAATTAATTACGCAACTGGGTTCAAAAAAATAAATCTTGATTTTGCATTTGGATACAGAGCTGACCCATTTCATATGAAAAATATGAATGATTACTGGTATACGTCGATGCGTGCAAGCATCAAATTCTAATCCATTTACAGGGGGAGTTTTGGAGAAAAGGCTACAAAACCAAATTATATATATCACTGGTGCCTCAGCTGGCATAGGCCTATCAACGGCTGAACTTTGCTTGCAAGAAGGAGCTACAGTAGTTATTACTGGCAGGAACGAAGAAAGACTTAATAAAGCTGAAATTGAACTTAATAAGATCTCCTCGAATGTTGTTGCACACCTTTTAGATGTAAGCATCGAATCAGATGTCATAAATTCTCTTAACGATATTTACAAAAAATTTGGGCAAATTGATGGCTTGGTGAACAACGCACCATCTATTCATGCAGGTAAAATCATCGATCTTGATATGTCATCATGGAAAACAAATTTTAAAGCAAATCTAGATGCTGTTTTTCTAACAACTAAAACTGTCATGCCTTGGATGATGGAGGCGAAAAAAGGCTCAATTGTTAATGTTGCGTCTGTTGTTGGTTTAAAAGGAACAGCTTATATGTCTGGGTATGGTGCTGCAAAAGCAGGTCTAATAAATTTCTCAAAGACTTCGGCAATTGAAGCTGCGCCGAATGTAAGAGTTAATTGTGTTATTCCTGGAGCCGTTCAAACTCCGGCAACCGAACGTGCGATACCGACTAAAGATTTGATGGATGCAACTATTAAAACTATTCCATTAAAAAGAATTGCAAAGCCTAGTGAGCTAGCGGCACCAATCGTATTTTTACTCAGCGCAGAGGCATCATTCATTACAGGAACAGATTTAATAATTGACGGTGGAAAAACGGCGGACTTAAATGCTGGAAACTGAAATTAATTCCAATGACGAACTCTGGCTTTCTGAAGTGGAATCGCCACAAATAATAACTGATCCAAATTTATTTTCATGGGACGACGAGGCAGATCTAGTTATTGCAGGTCTGGGAGGGGCTGGAATAGCTGCTGCCAATGAAGCCCTTGATCAGAATCTAACAGTCATTGGTATTGATAAAACCAATGGGGGTGGAGCTACAGCTAAAAGTGGGGGTATATATTATGCTGGTGGCGGAACACCTATTCAACTTGCTGCAGGAGTAAAAGATACTCCAGAAAATATGTTTAATTACCTTATTCAAGAAACTGGTGATGTTATTAAAGAATCTACTTTGAGAAAATTTTGTGAGACTTCTGCTGACAATACCCAATGGCTCATGGACAACGGAGTTGAATTTGATCCTTCTTACTACAAGACTAAAACAAGTTATCCAGGAGCTGGGTATTATCTATATCATTCAGATAATTCTATGGTTCCACGCTATATGGAAAAAGCAGAACCTGCTCCAAGAGGTCATAGGGGTTATGAGGAAGGTCCTTTTAAACCAATTGGTGTTGGTGGAACGATTTATTATCCTTTAAAAAAATCTGCTCTAAAAAAGGGCTTAAAGATCTTTCCTCAAACCGAAGCTCGTTCACTTGTCATCACTTCCGCAGGGAAAGTTGTTGGAATGAAAGTATTAATGCTGCCATCAGGCAAATTAGCTCAAAAACATAAGCAATTAACTTCACGTGGAGAGATGTTTCAGATGCTCCTCCCCCCCTCTTATCCTGGCTCAAATTTATTGCAATGGATTGGGGGTTTCTTTGTAAAAAGAGCTCAAAAAATTGAGCAAAATCACAGACAGGTTAAATACATCAGAGCAAAAATGGGAGTCTGTCTTTCTACAGGTGGATTTATCTTTAACCGTTCTATGGTTAAAGAGCATGCTCCAAAATATTATGACGGGATGCCTCTAGGGACACCTAATGATCAAGGCTCTGGGATACGCCTTGGTCAGAGTGTGGGGGGTAAAACTGATCACATGGATAGAGTAACAGCATGGAGATTTTTAAATCCTCCTTTGGCTTTTGCGCAAGGAATGGTCGTGAATAAGAATGGACAAAGATTTTGTAATGAGATGGTCTATGGAGCAACTCTCGGGGATGCTATGTGCGAGGAAAATGAAGGAAAAGCATATTTAGTAGTTGATGCAGCTCTCTTTGATGAGGCGAAAAAACAATCAAGTGAGGCACTCCCCTTTCAACGAGACATGGCAAGAATGTTAATGTATTTTAACGCGAGAAAAAAAGCTTCTCTCGATGAGTTGGCTAAAGTGTATGCTTTGCCAGCTGAAAATCTCGCTAAGGAGATTGAAAAATATAACCAAGCCGCAAAGGCAAATGTGCCTTGTGAATTTGGCAAAGCGCCAAGTGATGTGAAAGAACTGCAAGGACCGTTTTATATAATGGATATCTCAATTAACTCAAAATTAGCTCCTCTTACAACTTTGACGCTTGGTGGGCTAATGGTAAATGAAGAAACTGGAGAGGTTTTAAATCAAAATCATGAAGAGATTAAAGGTTTATATGCTGCTGGAAGAACGGCAGTTGGCATATGTTCTAATATATATGTATCTGGATTATCAATCGCAGATTGTATATTTTCCGGAAGAAGAATCGGGCAACATCTAACATCGGTGGGGGAATAAATTATGAACTTAAATTTTGCAACTATATGGGAAGAAATATCAGACATTCTTCCTGAAAAAACAGCCATGATTTGTGGCAATGAAAAAAAAACATGGGCTGAATATGAAAAAGCAGCCTCAAAATTAGCATCTGCTTTAACTTCGTCTGGTCTTAAGACTTACTCAAAAGCAGGCTTATATCTGCACAACTCAAATGAGTATTTAGAAGCGCAATTTTCAATTTTTAAGATTGGAGGAACGCCTATTAATGTTAATTATAGGTACAAAGCGGATGAGCTTTTATATCTTTTAGATAATTCAGATTGCGAAGCATTGTTTTACCAAGCATGTTATGGGGATCAAATAAATTTAATCAAAGACTCTTTGCCAAAAATTAAAGCTTGGATAGAGGTTGATGATGGGTCTCCCTCTCAAGTTCCTGAATCTTTAAATTACACTCAGCTACTAAAAGACTGTGAGCCTATGGATCGATGGCAGCGCCCAGAAGATATCGTATATATGCTGTATACCGGAGGCACAACTGGTATGCCGAAAGGAGTTATGTATAACCAAGCTGCATTTATTTCAGGGATGTTTAAAACCGTAAAAGCTATGGGTTATCTTGTTCCAGATGATATGAACAATTTAACCGAATACGTTAAAGATCTTGATAATAAAAATGAGTTGCCAGTTAATCTCGTGGGCTGTCCATTAATGCATGGAACAGGAATGTGGCTTGGATGCTTTCTTCCACATAATTTAGGTGGAACAGTCGTTACAATTCCAGGGCTTGGCTTTGATCCAGATAAAATTTGGAAAGAATGCCTAAAATCTAATGTAACTAATATCATTATTGTTGGAGACGCTTTCGCTCGACCAATGCTTGATGCCTTAGATTCTGCTCAAGATAAAAATAGACCATATGACTTATCTTCGCTTCAGCAAATTACCTCTAGCGGTGTAATGTGGAGCTCTGAGGTAAAAGCAGGTTTATTAGAGCATCATGACATGCGCTTAATGGACACCATGGGATCCACCGAAGGTGGAATGGGCGCATCATTAAGCACAAGAGAAAATACACCTGAAACAGCTAAATTTACTTTAAACCCTGGAATGATTGTTCTAAAGGATGATGGAGAATTAGTAGAACCAGGCTCAGATGATATGGGTTTATTGGGTATAAGTGGAGACATATCCATGATTCCTATTGGATATTATAAAGATGAAAAAAAATCTGCTGAAACTTTCCGTGAATACAAAGGAACCAGATATAGCTTCCCGGGAGATTATGCAAAAATTGAGGCTGATGGAAGTATTGTTTTGCTTGGCAGAGGCAGCAATTGTATTAATTCAGCTGGAGAAAAAATATATCCTGAGGAAGTAGAAGAAGCTCTTAAAAAGGATGTGAATGTGTTTGATTGTCTTGTTGTTGGACTTCCGGATGAAAGGTTTGGGCAAAAAATTATTGCAGTTGTATCTACTGTTGAAAATAAAGAGATTTCTGAATCAGTGCTAATAGATGAGGTTAGAAAGAGACTGGCAGGCTATAAACTTCCTAAAACAATTATTTTTACTAATGAGGTTGAAAGAGCGCCTAATGGAAAAGCAAATTATAAGTGGGCAAAGAAATTTGCTGAAGAAGCCCTCGCATAAGATATAAAATACTAGAGATAAATAATGCAAAGATTCAAAGATAAAATTGTTGTAATCACTGGTGCCGGTTCAGGGATCGGAAGATCAACTGCTTTAAGGCTGGATGCTGAAGGAGCAACTTCGATCATTGTTGATATTAATGCTGAGCAACTTGAAGAAACTTTTGGAATGATCACTAATAAGCAATCCACGCAAAGAGTATTAGATATATCAGACCTTGAAAGTTCAACAAATTTTTTTGAAGAGATTCAAAAATCGCATAAAAAACTTGATGCCCTAATTAATATTGCGGGTATTCTTCGATTTGATAATTCCCATGAAGTGCAAATAGAAGATTGGAATAAGATTTTAAATATCAATCTGACTGGCACTTTTTTTATGTGCTCAAATGCACTGCCCATGTTACTTGAAAGCAAGGGTGCAATAGTAAATGTATCATCTACCGCTGCATTAGGAGCTCATGCATGGACAGCAGCCTATAGTGCATCAAAGGGAGGTATAAGTGCGTTTTCAAAAACTCTAGCCGTCGAATATGGTATGAAAGGATTAAATATTAATTGTGTCTGTCCAGCATCGATAAAGACTCCAATGTCAACAAATCCAAATATGCCAGCAGATATTGATACTCGATTATTAAAAAAAATTATGCCCCTAGATGGCGTAAATAGATCGCCAGATGACATTGCAAGTACAATTGCTTTTTTGGCGTCAGATGATGCCATCCATATAAATGGAATCGATTTGAGGGTTGATGGAGGCCTTCTAACCTAAAAATGAAATTCCTATTGATCGTCCTGATAGCTTGTTCATATAATTTAGAAGCTGCTATCTTCAACTCAAAAGCCATTGTTCATCCTGAAGTTGGAGAAAATGGCATGGTTGTTTCTCAGCATTACCTTGCTACTAATGTGGGCCATTCTATTCTTGCAGAAGGCGGTAATGCATATGATGCATCTATCGCAGTTGCTTTTGCTTTAGCTGTGGTCTTACCAAGAGCCGGTAACATTGGGGGCGGTGGATTTATGGTCATGTTCGATGAAGCTTTACAGCAAAGCTTTAGCATTGATTACAGAGAAGTGGCTCCTGAATCTGCTACCAAAAGTATGTTTCTTTCTTCAGACGGTTCTGTAAATAAGAGACGGGCTACTCAAGGAGTCTTATCAATTGGAGTTCCTGGGACAGTTTATGGAATGTGGGAAGTGCATAAAAAATTTGGCAGTCTGCCATGGTCTAGTTTATTGGCTCCCGCAATTCAATTAGCAGAAGATGGGTTTCTGATTTCTCCGTTCATGGCTGATGCCCTTAATAAGCGATATGAAAAGCTGACAAAATATAAGAATTTTAGTCGTATCTTTTATTCAAATTATCCAGTAAAAATGAATCAAAGGCTCAAACAGAAAAATCTAGCTAAGACATTAAAAATAATTTCAAAAAACGGAGCAAAAGGCTTTTATGAGGGTGATGTAGCAAGCAAGATTGATGCTTACATGAAAAAAAATGGGGGTTTAATTACTAAAAAAGATTTAGAGAACTATCGGCCAGTCTGGCGAGAAACTCTACAAGGGACTTTTAATGAATATAAAATAATATCTATGGGGCCGCCCTCCTCTGGCGGTGTTCACATTATCCAAATGTTAAATATTCTAGAAAATTATGACTTAGTCATGATGGGCCATAACTCCCCAACCTATACAGCATTACTTACAGAATCAATGAAGTATGCATATGCTGATAGATCAAAATACTTGGGTGATC
>JBJLIA010000019.1:0-9583 GCA_045564035.1 Gammaproteobacteria bacterium
AAAAGATTGTTGATGTTTCGATGACAGATAAACCTAAGTCTCTTGCTAATGGAGGCACCAAAACAAAAGCAAAAGATTGACCCAGTCCTACTGCAAATAAACCAAATTTTAACCAAGCTGTAGGGTTAGACAATTTTTGAGATGCCTACAAGCTCACGTAATTTACCCACAAGCTCTTGAGCTTGAGGTTGAACTTTCCGAGCTCCGTCAGAAAATAAATCATTTAACAGATCAGGTTGATCTTTTAATTCAGTATATTTCTCTCTAATAGGCAGAATTTCATCATTGATAGCATTAAATAAACTTTTCTTAACCTCACCCCAGCTAATTCCATCTTTGTATGATTGCTTCATATCGTTAATTTCATCGGCAGTTGCAAAAAAAGAATAAAGTTTAAAAAGAGTGCATGTTTCACAATCCTTTGGTTCACCGGGCTCTAGAGAATTAGTCACAATCTTTGCAATAGATTTTTGCAATGCTTTCTCTGAAGATAAAAAAGGAATGATATTATTGTATGACTTGCTCATTTTTCTACCATCATTACCTGGAACTGATATTTCATTTCGTATAAGTGCCTCAGGAAGCGTTAGGATATTTGAGTAAGTATGGTTAAATTTACCCGCAATATCACGAGTCATCTCCATGTGTTGCGCTTGATCAGGGCCGACAGGAACATGAGTAGCATTAAAAATTAAAATATCAGCAGCCATTAAAACTGGGTATGAAAAGAGACCCATATTTATTCCTTTATCTTCATCACTGCCTGACAAAGTATTTTCTGCAACAATAGCTTTGTATGCATGAGCCCGATTTAACAAACCCTTTGCCGCACTACAATTTAAAATCCAAGCTAGTTCTTGAACTTCGGGAATATCTGATTGTCGATAGAAGTATGATTGCTCTGGATCCAAGCCAGATGATAACCATGCTAATGCAACATTTTTGACACTCCCTGTAATCTCCTTAGCGTCAGTTTGCTTAATTAATGCATGATAGTCTGCCAGGAAAAAGTATGAATCATTATCAGGAGCTACTAATTCAAGCGCAGGCTTAATTGCGCCTAAATAATTTCCTATGTGGGGAGTACCAGTTGTTGTAATTCCTGTTAAAATTCTTTTTCTCATTTATAGATAATTATAAACATCAAAAGAAAGTATTGTGGAAACTCATAAAATTTTATTTGAATCATTAGATAAAGCAGAGCAGCATTTTGAAGCTGGAGAAATTCGATTGGCTCAAAAACTGGTGAATGAAGTATCAAGATCCATGAAAGCTGAGGGCAAAGTATCAAACAAATTAAGACATAGGTTCAATTTTATGTCTGCACAATCTAGATACTTTAATGATATTTCATCTTTTGCAACAAACCCAAAAAGGAATGAAATTATCAAGGAGATTGAAGACTTGATAGCTCAGCCCGAGGAGAATCCAAAAAAACAAGCCAATAAAATACATGGACTGCAAACTAAGTGGCAACTGCTAGATCAATCATCTAAGCCGGCAGGAAGAGAACAGTGGATAACCTTTAAAAATCTAACAGATAAAGCTTGGGAGCCTTGCGCTCAATACTACGAGGAATTAAAAACTCTTAAAATAGCTAATGCGCAACAAAGAGAAAAAATAATTGAAACACTTATTCAATACACCAATAATAATTCTAGTAAATGGCCGGGATTAATCGATATGAGTAAATACTTAAGTCAAACATTTCAAAAATGGCAAAGCTTTGCGCCTGTTCTGGACGATGATTTCAAAAGATTAAAAGAAGCCTATCATCAAGCAAGAAAACCAATAAATGATGCAATTAAAGATCAAGAGAATAGAAATTATAAAACTAAAGAAGCATTAATTGAGAAAGTAAAATTAATAAATGATGAAGATGCTCAATCTTGTATTCAAAAATTTAAAAAAATTAAAAGTGATTATCAAAATGTTGGGCCGGCAGGCAAAAAAAATGAATCTTTACTTTGGAAAAAATTAAATGAATCTGCGGATAGATTTTTTGAAGCAGAGAAATCTCTAGCCAATGATGAGCTTACATTAATTAAACAGTTATCAGATCAACTTCAAAAAGACTCAACTCCTATAAATGCCATAAAGGAACAGTTAAAGGATATTAATAAAACAAGGAAGTCTCCTGAATTTACCAAACTACAAAAAGACTTAAAAGCTTACGAATTAAAACAGTTAGAATTAATGAATGCTAATAAACTAAAAACTTATCAGGATTTATTAAGTCACCTAGAAACAAACGATGACGATAATCTCATTATAAATAAAGATATTTTTAAAGCTTTGCATACTCCGCTCTATGCAGGCAATAATGATGAGCTCCTTGAATGCGTTGTAATGCTTGAGCTAATTGCAAAAATTGATCCTCCGACATCAGATAAGGCATTAAGACAAAAACTTTCATTAGAAATGTTACAAAATAAATTTTCAGGTAAGAGTATCTCTAACGATGAAATCAAGAATTTAATAATTAAATTTATTAATAATCTTCAATCAAAAGAGATCAATAACGACGAGCTTAAATTGTGGGATAGGATGAATGGAGTTTTTAAAAAAATTATTAATCAGCTTCCTTAGCCTTAAGGGTATTCATCCATCGATCTGATCTAAATCTAGCTACATATAAAAATCCCTTTACAACATAATCAGCAACGAGCGTTGAGAAGATAACCTCAACTCTTGCATCAAGCAAAAAGAAGATTACAGCTAAAAAAACTCTTATAAAAAGTAAGCATGTAAGTGTAATTACTAAAGGTGTCTTAGTATCTCCAGCCCCTCTTAGAGCTCCTCCAAGAGAGAACTCTATCGCCATTAGTGGCTGCATTGATCCTAGTAACCAAATAAAAATTACGGTTAGACGAACCACCTCATCATTATCAATCATGTATCTTGCTAAAGGCTCTGCAAAAATAACAATTAATATTCCAAAAAATGTCATAGATAGTATTGAGAGTCTCATAGCTCCCCAACCCGCTCTTTTTGCCTGCTCTTCGTCTTTTGCACCTAAATGTGCCCAACCAATGTTGCGCCTGCTATAGAGAAGCCAAATCCAATAACAATTGAAAAAGATAATATTTGAACGCCGATACCATATGCTGCATAGGCTTCTGTCCCATAAAATGCAACTAAAATAAGAAAAGCAGTAATGCCTATTTGAAAAATAACTTGCTCCAGGGCTGCTGGCAGTCCAACTTCAAAGATTGCTTTTACTCTTTGGATATCAAAATGAAATATGGATGAGTATTTAACTTTTAATTGATTAGATAGCCAAAAAACAATCAGCAAAGCTGCGCCTATAACGAAAGAAACTCCATTCCCTAAAGCTGCACCCACAACACCATACTCTGGAAACCCAAGCCAGCCATTAACTAAAACTAGCATAAAGAATACTGCAAATAAATTCATGATGACCCCAATTACTAGTGGAGTTTTAACATCGCCAATAGCTCGTAAAGCAGTTATCAGACCAAGACCACATCCATAAGCTAAATAAAAAGGAGCTATGCTTTTAAGATATTGCGTTGAAAGAACTAATGCGTCACCCTTTAACCCAAAAAATATAACAAGAGGTTCAGCAAATTTCCAAATCAATATTGCTGATATAAGAGCTAAGAATATTACTAATTGAATAGTTCTAGAAAAAAATATTCCTGCCTCCTCCTTGTTATTTGCGCCCCAATTCCTTGCTATTAAGGCAGTTGAACCTGCCAAAACTCCTGTTAAAACTGCTTGAAGAATAAAGGTAACTCTTTGACCTGTTACGGCAGCTGCAATTGCATCTGGTCCGAGACCTCCAACAACTTTTATAGCTGCGATAGAGCTAGTTGCATAAAAAAGATTTGTGATTATTGATGGCCAAGCAAGTGTCCATACACCCATGGAGCCTCTTGGGATTTTTGGCCCTTCATGAAGAACTTCCAAAATTAAGAGTCTTTTATTGAGCCAAGATAGATAACTCCAAATAAAAGAGTCATTGAAAATGCAACAAATGGCGAATCGTGTGATTTAAGGATTTTACCTCTATAAATTAAGCACTCTAGTAAATGAGCTATAAGTAAAATATAAAAGATGCCAAGTCCAAGATAGTATAACCAACCAGTAAAGGGCTCAAAAATATTAACTATTCCAAAAGCCCAAAGAACTAAGGTAATTATGTGTGCTGCTTTCATAAATATTATTATAAGGTGTTCTTAGGTTTCTTCCAGTTTAGCAAGAATTTCCTGGTGCCTATATCTATCTATTCCATACATTGAAAATATGCCAAAGGGAATAAACATTAATATTGCAACGAGTGGTCCTTGAACCATTGCTAAATTAAAAATATTCTCAGCACTTGGAATTACATCCGTACCCTGAGGAAAGCTTATAAATTCTAGTGCAATTCCAGCCATCAAAATTCCGAGACCGGTGTTTAATTTTCCAATCAATGAACTTGATGCAAACATCAACCCCTGCTGACCAATTTTACTGTCAAGCTCAACCTCATCGCTAATATCACCCAACATTGACTCCCTGATAATGGCACTAGAGGAAAGGCAAGTATTTCCAATATAAACGAATAGAATTGTTGCGTAGAAAAGATCCCAGGTTCCAGCTGCTGGTAAAAAACCATTGATAAATAAAAATATTGGTATTGGTGGAATTAATGCAGCGAACATAATTGCCAATAATAGAATTGTTCTTTTTTCAATGACTTTGACTAATGCTGGAACCAACAAGAATGCACTTATTGTTGATAAAACATATATACCAAGATAAGAAGCAAGCATAATTGATTTAAATTCCCAAAAATATGTATTCATATATATTTGTAGTGAACTTCCCATGCCCCAGCTAACTGCAATGAATAAATATCCAAAGAAAAAAATTAAAAAAGACTTATTTTTCAAAGCAATAAATATTTGATTAAAAATTAATTTCAAATTAAAGGCAGCTATATCAACTTCAGAATTATCACGATATTTCAATGTTCCAAAATATGTAACTAGGACTGAGATACACATTATTGTGGCGCCTGTCATGCCGTAGTAAATCCATGGTTCAGGATTTTTAGTTCCAGGGATGTAATCTGGTGTGTCTTTGAAAAAAATTGTGTATGCTAAAAAAGCATTGAATAATCCGCCCAACCATCCAAATAATTCTCGGGATGCAAATATTGATGTTCTTTCTGTATATGACCTAGACATCTCACTACCTAAGGATCTATGAGGGACTTCAAAAATTGTCATACCAAGTCGTGTCAACATGGTAAAAGTTAACATCCATAGAAATAAATATTGTTGAGATAGCTCCCAGGATGTTTGTATAGAAAACAACATAAAGTATGAAAGTCCCATGGGAATCATTCCAAGGAGAAAATATGGATGCCTTCTTCCAAATCTATGCTTGGTTCTATCTGAAATAACACCCATGAGCGGGTCTGTGAATGCATCTACCATCAAGGCAATAAAGATTGCTAAGCTTGCCAAACCTGGACTAAGCCCAATTACATTAGAATAAAAAAATAATAGAAAGAAAGTGAATGCATCAGTTTTGACACCATTGGCTACAGCACCTGATGCATAAAAAAATTTTTCTTTAACTTGAATAGCCATTTACGCGTATTGTATCCAAAAGATTTATATAAAAATATTTAAGTTTAGCTTTTAAGGAATTGCATTAATCTTGATTGAAATTGCTGATATGAGCTTTCATCTAACAAATGTCCCATCCCATCAACTATGACAAGTTCACTTGATTGTATTAATTTATGAGATGAATATGCATTCCTCACTTTAATTAGAGGGTCAATATCTCCATGGATAATTAATGTAGGAGAATCAATTGATTTTAATAATTGCTTTCTATTTTTAGAACCAATAATTGCAGCCATTTGTCTTAAGAATCCGCTATCATCGCCACCTCTTTTTATGTATGAGCGCATGTCACTTCTAAATTTAGGTGTATCATAATCAGTTCCTGGAGTACCTATTAACTTAAAAAGCTTAATAGACTGATCGATTCTACCTTCTATGTCATCTTTAGCAGCTGTTCTTTTAAGCATTTGTCTTGTGACTTTAAATTTAGGACCATTCAGCGGATTTGGCGTTGAGGCGGTTGAGGATATTAAAGTAAATGTTTCAATTCTAGAGGGATGCTTCGCAACTAATACTTGTGAGATCATTCCGCCCATCGACATGCCAAGAATATGGGATTTCTTAATGCCCAATTGATCAAGCACTGAAATACCATCCAAGGCCATATCTTCGATGGAATACTCGGAGCTAACAGGAATAAATAAAAAATATTTTAGATAGTTAATTAATTGTGATGGATTTGAAGAAAATCTTGATGAAAGACCAACATCTCTATTATCAAAAACTATTGGCCTAAAGCCATTAGCTTGCAAGTCATCTATGAGAAATTGCGGCCACAATGTTAATTGTGCTCCTAAGCCTGTGACTAACAATATTGGTTTGCCAGTAGCGGGCCCATAGTCTCTATAGGCAATTTTAGTATCACCATTAAATGCAAAACCTTCTTCAAATGCCAAAACATTGAAACTAAAAAAAGCAATTAATAAAACAAGATATTTATTTTTTAAAAGCATAAGCCCTCTCCTTTACATTATTTCTAATAGCACCCCAAAATAAGGACATATCAAAATTATGAAGGTCGCCTGCATTGGCAAATCTTTTAATTTTCTCAATTAAGGGTCCTCTGGTTTCAAGCAGAAAATTTTCTGACACTCTTGCTTCGAAACTCAATCCAGTTATCGCCTCAATTGATAATTTAGAATAAGTATTTTTTGTTGCATAATAATCCGCAAGCGAAAGTTTATCTGATTTTAATCTTATTGAAATATTAACAGGATCATCTACCCAATCATGTGCTGCATTCCAAATAAATGGATTTTGACAAACTAAGGGTTGGTCCATAAGTTCTAGCGTCCAACCCTTGGGAGTCCAGAATAAAGATTTTGCCCTGCTTCGACTAAATCCTTCTGTACCGGTGCACCAAGAGATAATTGCCTTATGATCAATGCTGGATTCAGAAATAGACATGTCTGAATACATCGCTTCAAAATATTTTGTGGGCAATATGTATCCAATTAAATATGCTGCTATAAAATTATCATAAGCACTAGCTTTAGATACATACTCGTTGATTAATCTTTGTCCGTGGAGGGCTCCTTGACTATGCCCAGCAATAAAAAAAGGCTTACCATTATTGTGCTCACCTAAAAAAACCTCAAAAGCATTAGATAAATCTGAGTAAGCTAAATCAAGTGCATTAGAACCATTATCAGAGTCAGTATCAAAAAATGAGTAGTAAGTTGCTTGTCGATAGAAAGGAGCATAAACATTACATGTTTCCGAAAATGCAGACGCTTGGGTTGCTAAATGACTACCAGTTCTTTCATATGCAGCTGATGCCTTATCAATGGGTGAATTCCATTGTTTTTCAAAAAAACCTGTTGGATGAATAAAAAAAACGTCTATCTCTTTATCTACCAATGATGAGGGATGATCAGGTGATAAATTTTGATATCCACCTATACCTGGAAATGCAGCCCAGCTTGAGTGATCTAGATAATTGGGTTCGTGTGGATGATTGGTAGATGTAAAATCAATTTCAGGCTTAAGACTGCGTATAAACTCTAAATTATTCTTCCACGGACTTAGTTTTTTTTCAGTCATAGAATTACAGTTTTAAAAATTTGTTAGTAGCTGAGGCTGTTGCAACCAGGGATTTCCCTTGATGCAACTCAGCTGAAGTAAAAGAAACACTTTTACCAATTTTATTAATTATTGCAGATGCGGTAAATTTGCCAGGTTTGCCTGGAGCTAAAAAATTAACGTTAATGTTTAGAGTTAATGGATTGTATTCGCCATTAGTCTTAAAAATTAATAGATGCGCCATAGAAGTATCGAGCATGGCTGTGATAAACCCTCCCTGAACAAATGCTCCATTTGAATGAGTCAGCTCTTCGCCTATATTAAAACTCATGCTCATGGATTCATTTATTTCATCAAAAATGACATCTTCAGCACCAAGAATGGAAAGGAATTTTGGGGGCTGACTCAGATTTATTTTTGAGGATGTCATTGCAAGCTTAGTGTAATAGAATAGTTGAAATAAATTATAGGGGAATTTAATGAAAAACTTACTATCAACATTACTATTTTTTTTTATTTCGATACAAATAAACGCAACCACACTTGATGCAAGCGATAACAATAAAATAACAAAACATTTCAATGCATATGTTGATAATGGAAGTCTTCCGAATATTTCGATTTTAATTAAAAAAGATAATAAAGAAATTTATCGGCATTCCCACGGGTTTGCAGATATAGATAGCGGAACTAGGGTTAATAACAAAACAATATATAGAATTTACTCAATGACAAAACCAGTTACTGGTGTTGCAATTATGCAATTAGTGGAAAATGGACAGCTGAGGCTGAATGATAAAGTCTCAAAGTACATTCCAGCATTTAAAAATACAAAAGTAATCAATCTTGATTTCCAGGATTATGTTGTGAAACCAAAAAGGGAAATTACTATAAGAGATCTGTTAACTCACACAAGTGGTTTGACATATAGCTGGGCAGGAGAAGGCCCCGTAAATCAAATTTATAGAAAATATAATATTCGACCTTATTACTTTGGTGCCTTAGACGCTGAGTTAAATAAATTTCCTGGTAATACGTGTCAATTTGCAGCAGCCGCAGCTAGCGCTCCCCTCCTTCATAATCCTGGTGAAAAATGGTCATATGGAATCAATATGGATGTTTTAGGCTGTGTGGTAGAAGTTATTTCAAAAATGACATTTGCTGAGTATTTACAAAAGAATATATTTGATCCGCTCAATCTTAAGAGCATAGGTTTTTCAGTAAATCAAACTGATAGCGATTACTTTACAACTCTTTATACCTCAGGAGCATTTTCTAGAGACGGCGAGGTTGTAGCGCCATCTGGGCTAAATCAGGCGGAGCTGATGTTCTCTAAAGAACTTAGATCAATTGATTCATTCGATAAGTCTCCCTATTTAACAAATTCGTCTAAATTATATGATGGCGGATCAGGTCTGGTTTCAAACATTGATGATTTCAGCAAATTTGCAGAGATGCTTTTAAACGGTGGTATTTTAGGTGGTATCAGAATTCTTAGCGAAGCATCTGTAGATTTAATGTCTAAGAATCATCTTTCAGATGAAATCTTAAAAGATGGATCTGCATTTGGATTAGAGGGCGTGGGTTTTGGCTTAACAGTTGGTACTATTATGAATCCTGGTATTGCGGGGACCTATTCTTCAGAGGGAGAATTTTTTTGGGGAGGCGCAGCAAGTACAATTTTTTGGGTAGATAGAAAGAACAATGTTACAGCTACCATGATGACGCAATTCATGCCATCAGATAAATACCCACTTAGAGAAGAATTAAAAACCCTGTTGTATTCAAGTTTAAGTAACTAAAACTGGCGGAGAGACAGGGATTCGAACCCTGGAAACCCGCGAAGGTTTGCTGGTTTTCAAGACCAGTGCATTCAACCGCTCTGCCATCTCTCCGTTCCTTTAGATAAGGCA
>JBJLIA010000020.1:0-9561 GCA_045564035.1 Gammaproteobacteria bacterium
TAGAGTTATTTTGTGAGATTGATGGAAATTTTCCTAATCACCATCCAGATCCTGGGAAGCTCGAGAATCTGCAAGACCTTATAAAAATTGTTAAAAAGGAAAATGCAGATCTTGGAATTGCCTTTGACGGAGATGGCGATAGGCTCGGAGTAGTCACTAATCTAGGGGAAGTCATTTATCCAGATCAGCTTATGATGATATTCAGCAGAGGAATCTTGAAAAATAATCAAGGTAAAGAAATAGTATTTGACGTCAAGTGCACAAACTTACTAGCTGAAATTATTTCTGAAGCTGGGGGTATACCAGTGATGTCTCCAACGGGGCATTTTCATATTAAAAATACCCTCAAAAAAACTAACGCTCCACTTGCTGGCGAGATGAGCGGTCATATATTTTTCAATGATCACTGGTACGGTTTTGATGACGGACATTACTCAGCATTCAGACTAATAGAAATAATTAAAAATTCTGAATCCTCTCTTAATTCTCTTTTTAGCAATCTGCCAAAAGCCTATTCAACTCCTGAAATAAATATAGATATTGATGAAGACAAAAAATTTAAAATAGTTAAAGATTTTGTCTCAAAATCTGACTTTGGAGAGGCTGAAAAAATTACAATAGACGGATTAAGAGTTAACTTTCATGATGGTTGGGGTTTACTTAGAGCTTCAAATACAACACCAAAGCTTGTTTTACGGTTTGAAGCGAATTCTCCTAAGAGACTAGAAGAAATACAAAGTATATTTCTTAATCAATTAAAAAGAATTGATGAAACAATTAACATTGAGCTAAGCTAAAGTAATGTCAAAGGATAGAAAACAAATTATTCTCCAGAGCTTAGCCAAGCTTTTGGAAGAACGGGATGCTACTAAAGTTACCACAGCCGTTTTAGCATCAGAAAGCGGCATCACTGAAGCTGCTTTATATAGACATTTTCCAAGCAAACGATCAATTTTTTTAGAATTATTTACGTTTTGTGATCAAACTATTTTTCAAAAAGTTGGAGAAATTAAAAAAGAATCTGATATAAAGCCTGAAGAAAAAGTAAGATTAATATTCTTTTTTTATGCAATTTTTTTAGAAAAAAATAAAGGTTTTGCAAGAATATTATCTCGAGAAGCTTTAGGTCCAAACGAACAAAATGTAATAGAGTCTGTTAATCAATTTTATGAAAGATTAGAGCTATCAATAAAACAATTGCTATCTTCAGAAAAAGATTCTTTGCAACTAACTTCGGGTCAAAGCGCTCATCTCATTACCTCGGTAATGGAAGGAATGATTTCAAGATTTATTAGAAGCAAGTTCAAGGAAATACCTAGTAGTTACATTGAAAATTATTGGATCTTAATTGCCAGCAGTATTTTTAAAAGCTAGATATCCTCATCAAAAAAAAGTTCAAAATAAGAATTTTTACTGGAGTCATCAACCGGTTGACCTGTTTTACGATCAACGCGCACATAAGAAAGGCCTTTTGGAATTTTCCAGTCTTCTTCAGGGAGTGTCGGAAGGGCTGTTTTCATAAAATCAACCCAGACAGGCAACGCTATACTGGATCCAAACTCATTATCTCCTAAAGAAGAAAAGTCATCGGTTCCAACCCAAACAGTTGTTACTAAATTATTATGAAAACCTGAGAACCAAGTGCTAATTGCATCATTTGTTGTACCAGTTTTTCCAGCGATGTCACTTCGATTTAAAACTTGAACTTTTTTTCTATTGCTGCCTCTTGAAAGAGCTTCTCGCAATATATCTTTTGTAATAAAAGCTACACGGGGATCTATTGGTTTTAAAGATTCCCTGCTTAATGGTGGTAACAAATAAAAAGGTTTGATTTCTTCTGTTAACTGGGTTTGAAACCAAGGAAACGCATTAATATTGTCTTTCTTATTTTCTAATTGAGAGTTTTGAAAAATAGTTTTTCCATTTCTGTCCTCAATCCGCTCTATAAAAAATAAATCTTTAGGATCCTTTGAATGAGCCAGGATGCTAAAAGCCCTTACCATCTCAGCTGGAGAAAAGCTTGAGGATCCTAGAGCTAGTGATAAATCTGGAGCAAGTCTTGGCTTAGAGAAGCCAAATCTTGATAAATAATTTTGGGTAAGCGGAATTCCAATTTCTCTTAATAACTTGATGGAAACCAAGTTGACTGACTGAACTAAGGCTTCTCTTAATCTAATGGGCCCATAGAATTTCCCGGTATAATTTTCAGGTCTCCAGCTGCTTTCTAAATTAGAATCTTCGAATATAATCGGAGCATCATTTATTTTGTCTGAGGCCTTATAACCATTGGCAAAAGCAGAGGCATAAATAAATGGTTTAAAGCTAGAGCCAGCTTGAGGATATGATTGTTTAACTCTATCAAAATTGCTTTTAGCAAAATTTAATCCCCCAATATAGGTCTTAATTGCACCATTTAATGGATCTGCTGAAATAAATGCAACTTCAGCATCAGGGACTTGGTCAAGATAATATTTTCCATTTATCTCAGACAAATATACTAAATCTCCTAAACGAAGAATGTCATAAAAATTTTGTGGGCTTGGGCCTAACTTATTGATGTCTATTCGTTTTCTAGCCCAGTCATACGAATCATCCCAAGACAAAATCTCTAATTGAAAAGAGGCATTAAGATATATGATCCTTTCAGGCTTTACATCTATAACTATTGCACCTGTGTGCTTATCTAACTTTAAAAGCCGGTCAAACAAATCTCTTATAACTGATATATTTATTTGTTTCATGCCCAGCTCGTCAGAAGTATCTGATTCTTCATACAAAATATCTAAATTGCCAAGCTGTAATTCTTTAAATATTAATTCAGGGATTTCTGATAAGAGATTTTCCGGCTCTCTCCAACCATGCCTTTTATCATAGTCATATAAGTTCTTTGCAACGCTATCAAGGGCTGCCTGCTGCAGGGAAGAATCTATTGAAGTGAAAACTGATAATCCATCTTTGTAAACTGATAAGCCATATCTATTGATCATGGCTTGTCTGGCGATCTCAGCAATGTATCGACCATCTAATGCAAAATTAGAATCTAATTGTGTCAAGCTGATAGGTTCAGACTTAGCAATTAAAAACTGCGCCTTACCAATATATCCAAGCTTATACATTCTTCCTAAAATCCAGTTACGCCGAATAATTGATCTATCAGGAGAGCGAATAGGATTAATCCTTGAGGGAAGCTGTGCTGAGGATGCAATTAATGCAGATTCAGCAAGAGTCAATTCATTTATAGATTTAGAAAAATATTTATTTGCTGCAGCTTCCACCCCATAAGATCGATTGCCTAAAAAAATAGTATTTAAATATATTGAAAAAATTTCTTCTTTACTTGCAGAGCTCTCTAATTCAAAGGCTAAATAGATTTCTTTGATCTTACGAATAATTTTTTGCTCTCGTGATAGAAGATATCCTCTAACAACCTGCATCGTAATTGTGCCGCCACCACTCACAATTTCACCCGATTGAATCATTTGATAAAAGGCCCTAATAAGCGAGGGAATTCTTATGCCATCATGCTCAAAAAATTGATCGTCTTCAGCTGCTAAGAATGCATTTTTAAGATTTTCTGGAATATCCTCATATTCAATTGTCCTTCTTTTCTGATCACCAAACTCCCCAATCAGGACGCCATCAGACGTTAAAACTTTTAAGGGTATTTGCAAAATGTTCTCATTAACTAAATTAATTTTAGGAAGACTTGGTTTAATAAGAAAATATCCAGCACCAATAGTAAATATTGATGCAAGGGTTCCCACCAATGCTGCGGATAATGCCCAATTTATTAATCTAGTAAACATACAAATTAAACAATTATGTTTTTAACTTTAACTCTGAAATATTTTGATACATGAATTAGAATTATTTTACTCCTATAAATGATAGAATCAGCAACTTAAAAAACGAAGTATGAATATTTTTATTGTTGGTCCTATGGGCTCTGGAAAAACCACTGTCGGAAAAATTGTGGCTGGAGAGCTATTTTTAGATTTTCATGATACTGATGAAAAGATTGAAAATAGCACTGGCGTAACCATAGATTGGATTTTTGATATTGAAGGTGAAGCTGGTTTTAGAAAACGAGAAACTGCAACGCTAAAAGAAATGGTCGCCATGAATTCAATTGTCCTTGCAACAGGTGGAGGCATTGTGATTGAAGAAGAAAATAGAGAGCTGCTTGCATCTAGAGGTACCGTTTTCTATCTGCACACTCCATTAAATACTCAAGTTGAAAGAACATCGAAGGATAAAGATAGGCCTTTATTAAAGGGCCAAGACCATGAACAAGTCCTAGCAGATCTTCAGAAATCAAGACAATCTCTCTATGAAGAAGTTTCAGATCATATAATTGATACTGAGAATAAGAGTGGGTCTGAGGTTGCAAATCAAATTGTAAAACTAGTTAAAAATTATGGCTAAAGAGCTATTCGCCGGTCAAAGTAAAAATAAGTACAAAATTGTTATCGGCAAAGAGGCTATCTCTAAAAAAAATCTTGCCCCTTTGATCAAAGACCATAATAAGACTCTTATTATTTCTGATGATGGTGTACCGCAAAAGATAGTCAAAAAAGTTACAGCTATTTGTAAATCAACAACCAAAATTTCTTCATTTGTTCTCCAGCATGGAGAAAAAGCTAAATCTCTTCAAAACTTTCAAAAAATACTAAATTTTTTAGCAGATAATAATTTTGATAGAACAGATCTAATAATAGCTGTTGGTGGCGGAGTGGTTGGAGACATATCTGGTTATGTTGCTAGCTCATACCTTAGGGGGATTGAATTTGTTCAAGTGCCCACAACACTCCTTGCTCAGGTGGATTCTTCTGTTGGCGGCAAAACTGCAATTAATATCTCTGCCGGTAAAAATCTTGTTGGAGCATTTTACAATCCCAAAGGTGTCATCATAGATACATCTGTGCTTGGAACGCTTCCAAAGAAAGAGTTTCAGGCTGGATTAGCAGAAGTAATTAAATATGCTTTAATTCAAAATAAATCTCTTTTTGTATTTCTTGAAAAACATGCTCAGGAAATATTATTAATGGATTATCAGATTATTGAAGAAATAATTTATGCATCAATTCAAACTAAGGCTAGGATTGTAACCAAGGATGAGAAGGAAAATGGTATTCGTGCAATTTTGAATTTTGGTCATACTTTTGGACATGCTATTGAAGCGCATGGTAAATATAAAAAAATCCTTCACGGCGAGGCCGTTGCTAAAGGGATGAAGATTGCGTCTAGAATTTCATATTTAGAAAATCTTATTTCTGAGAAAGAATATAGAAAAGTCATAGCTTTGTTAAAAATATTTAAATTTGATTTATCTCTGAACCAATATAAATATGTTGAATTGAAACCATTTATATTTAGAGATAAAAAAATCAAAGCGGGTAAATTGAATTTAGTTTTGCTAAATAAAATATCGAATGCAATAGTGACTAACTCATTTAATGCGCAAAATCTTCAAAAGGGGCTTGAAGATTAAATCAAGCTGCATTGGCAGTGGTTGCTTTTAAAAGATCTTGAATATTTAAAGCTGCGGGTGATACAAGCCAAAATGATGGCGCATATCTATCAAACTCATCTAAGATTAATCTTGTTCTTTCGCTTTTAGTTTCTTTAATATGACGAGCAAGTATTTGTTTTAAAAATTTCCTATGAGATTCCATTTCTTCGCTAACAATTCTATCGAGATTCACAAGGCTTCGATTGCATTGATCAAAGAATCTTCTATTCGTGTCAAGAACATACGCAAAACCACCTGTCATTCCTGCTCCGAAATTTGAACCCACATTTCCCAAAACAGTCACATGCCCACCCGTCATATATTCACAGCAATGATCTCCTGCACCTTCAATGACAGCAGAGGCACCAGAATTTCTTACCGCGAACCTTTCGCCAACACGTCCACCTACATATAGCTCACCACCGGTTGCACCATATAATGCTGTGTTGCCCACTAAGACAGTTGGAGAATCCTTAGTGGCATATTCAGCGGAGCTTGAAATTACTATCTTGCCACCATTCATGCCCTTGCCTACATAATCATTTGCATCACCATTTAATTTCAAATTAAGACCTGCTGCATTCCATACGCCAAAACTTTGTCCTGCTGATCCCTTAAAATTTAGGGTTTGCTTTTGTTTCATTCCTTTTTCACCATACAAAGATGCAATTAAACCTGAGGCTTGAGCACCAACAGATCTATCACGGTTTGAAATATCATAATAAAAGTCTGCTGAACGCTCTTGGGAAATTGAAGATTTTATATCTTGCAAAATCTTTGAGTTTAAATTTCCCTTATCCCAAGGATCATTAGATGAAGTATTGCAGTAATGAGGGGCGGTAGATTTTCTGTCAGAATATAAAATCGGGGATAGATCAATATTTTGTGTAGAGGGATTGTTTCCAGTAATATCTTTTAAATACTGCGTTTGGCCAATAATGGATTCAAGGTCAGGAACTCCCAATCTAGCTAAAATTTCTTGGACTTCATTTGCTATGAAAGTGAAGTAATTAATAACTCTCTCTTTCTCACCGACATAGTGATGATCGATAATATCTCTTCTTTGTGTGGCGACGCCTGTAGCACAGTTATTAAGGTGACAAATTCTTAAATATTTACAACCCATTGCAATCATTGGGCCGGTTCCGAAACCAAATGATTCAGCACCTAGGATTGCTGCTTTGACAACATCTAAGCCAGTTTTCAAACCACCATCAGCTTGTAACCTAACTTTATGCCTTAAATTACTTGCTCTTAGTGCTTGATGGGCCTCAGATAAACCAAGTTCCCATGGAGAACCTGCATAACGAATAGAAGACAAAGGACTTGCGCCCGTCCCACCATCATGACCTGAAATAGTTATCAAATCTGCATACGCCTTGGCAACGCCAGCTGCAATTGTGCCAACCCCCGGCTCAGATACTAATTTGACTGAAACCAATGCTTTAGAATTTACTTGTTTAAGATCAAAGATCAATTGCGCTAAATCTTCAATTGAATAAATATCATGGTGAGGTGGAGGTGAGATCAAAGTAATTCCAGGAGTTGAATATCTAAGCTTAGCAATTAACTCATTCACTTTGCCTCCAGGAAGTTGTCCGCCCTCTCCCGGTTTTGCTCCCTGGGCAATTTTAATTTGTAAAACCTCTGCATTTACCAAATACTCAGGCGTGACACCAAATCGACCAGATGCAACTTGTTTTATTTTTGACATTTTGGAAGTGCCATATCTTTCTTTTGCTTCGCCGCCCTCCCCAGAATTTGATCTTGCGCCCATACTATTCATTGCTTCGGCTAATGTTTCATGCGCATCTGGAGACAAAGCGCCAAGGCTCATGCCAGCAGAATCAAACTTTTTCAATAGTTTTTTTGTATTATAAAGTTCTACCTTTTTTGGTTTTGAAGGAAATTTAAGCTCCATTAAATCTCTTAGCATTGCAGGATCTCTAAGATTGACTAGATCTGCATACTCTTTATATATTTCACTGGATCCTGTTTTAACTGCTTCTTGAAGTTTTTTTACAACCTCAGGATTATAGGTGTGATATTCGCCACCATGAACAAATTTTAATAGTCCTCCTAGACCAATTTCGCTTACATTAGAATTTGCATATTCATTTAAAGAACGCATTTCAGCATCTAAATCTTTAAAAGTTTTGCCTCCAACCCTGCTAACAGTATTAGTAAAAGACAAATCTACAATGTCAGAACTTAAACCAACGATCTCATGTAATTGAGAGCCCCGATAACTTGAGATTGTTGAAATACCAATTTTGGAAATAATTTTTAGCAGTCCTTTATTAATGCCTTTGCGATATTTAGCACAGTTAGCTGTTGGACTGCCCTTGAGTTCTTTGCGATGAGTTAAATCTAAGATTGTTTGAAAAGCTAGCCATGGATATACAGCGGTTGCTCCGAAACTAAGCAGGCATGCGATTTGATGGGTGTCTCTCGCTGTTGCAGAACTCACGACCAAATTAGCATCTGATCTAAGGCCTAGCTTCACTAACTCTTGATGTATGGAGCCAACTGCAATTAAAGAATTGATTGAAAGCTTATTGCCGTCAGGCACTTTCTCATTTAAATGAATAATAATCTGTCCATTACGAACGGCAGTAACTACTCTTTTGGTTAAAGCATTCAAAGCATCTTTAAGATTTGATTTAGGTGAATACTGCAAATCAAAATTTTTGGATGAAAAATAAGGATTTTTTAATAGTGTGGAAAGTTTTTTATGCGAAAGAACTGGAGATGTGCTTACAATTCTTTTGGCATGATCTTTTGATTCCTCAAAAATGTTCAACTCAGGACCAAAGCATGCCTCTAATGACATAACACTAGATTCTCGCAGAGAATCGATGGGCGGATTTGTTACTTGAGCAAATTGTTGTCTAAAATAATCATAAATAGACCTTGGCATTGAACTCAAGACTGCCAAAGCAGTATCATCACCCATAGAGCCTGTGCCCTCCAGACCATCGAGTGCGAGTGGTTTTATTACAGAAACTCTCTCTTCATTAAATAAAGAAAAAAGTTTTGATGCTTTTATGAACTCAGAATGAGGAACTTTTTTAATGCCTGGCCCCTCAAATGCATCAAGGGTAGATTCAAGATAAACTGCAGATTTTTTTAACCAATCTCTGTAGGGTTTGTTCTGTTTTAGCTGGTCATCGATAATCTTTTGATCAAGGATTTCACCAGATTCAGTATTGACTGCAAAAATACCACCGGGGCTTAGGCGTCCTTTTTGCAGGATCTCCTCATCAGCAACTGGATAAACACCAGTCTCAGAGGCTACTGTGATCATTCCATTATTGAGCACCTGGTATCTTGCTGGCCTTAGTCCATTTCTGTCTAGAACACAGATTGCCCATTCTCCGTCTGACATAACAATTCCAGCCGGTCCATCCCAAGCCTCCATATGCATTGAATTATATTCGTGGAAAGCTCTAACTTCAGGATCCATGGTATGAATATTTTGCCAAGCAGGCGGTAAAACCATTCGGATCGATCTAAAAAAATTAATTCCACCTTTAACCAGCAACTCAATCATGTTGTCGAGGGCTGATGAGTCTGATCCTGTTTCGTTTACAAGGGACTTAAATTGACTGATGCCCGGAATGAGAGGAGTGGAAAATTTAGAGGCACGAGCTTTAACCCAATTTCTATTTCCTCGGATTGCATTGATTTCTCCATTATGAGCAAGCAGCCTAAAAGGTTGCGCCAAATGCCATCTTGGTTGCGTATTTGTTGAGAATCTCTGATGGAACAAACAGACCTTAGCTTTAAATGATTTTTTAGCTATATCTTTATAAAATTTACTAATGGCATCCGGTAGCATTAATCCTTTATAAACAATTGTTTGGCTGGACATACTACAGATATAAAGCTTTTCATCATTGTTATGTAATTCTTCAATCTTCTTTCTAGCCTGCAAAAGACAGGATTCAAACCTTTCTTTATTAAAGTCTTTTGATATGGGTGTAATAAAAATCTGATTGATTTTGGGTAAAGATTCGAGAGCTATTTCTCCTAAAGCATCTATATTA
>JBJLIA010000021.1:0-75535 GCA_045564035.1 Gammaproteobacteria bacterium
ATTGCAGAAAAATCCAATACAACAGTTGATCTCTATGATTCTCTTTTATCAGAAGAAGCTGTGCTGGGCTTCGAATATGGCTATTCTGCTACAAGTCCATTGGGTTTAGTTATATGGGAAGCGCAATTTGGAGACTTTGTTAACGGAGCCCAGGTTGTGATTGATCAATTTATTGTTTCTGCTGAGCATAAATGGGAGAGACTTTCTGGACTGGTCATGCTACTTCCTCATGGGTATGAAGGGCAAGGCCCAGAACACAGTAGCGCACGATTAGAACGATTTTTGCAATTATGTGCATATGAAAATATTCAAGTGTGTGTCCCAAGCACACCAGCTCAGATTTATCACTTGCTTAGACTTCAAACTATTCGCATGATGAGAAGACCTCTTGTTGTTATTTCTCCTAAGAGCTTACTTAGAAATCCACAAGCAGTCTCTTCAGTTCATGATTTAACCGACGGCTCTTTTCAGTATGTCATTGATGACTCGCTTGAAGATGTGGAGAAGGTCGAAAAGATCATCCTGTGTTCAGGCAAAGTATTTTATGATCTATCATTGAAAAGAGATGAGCTTGGCATTGGAAATATCGCCTTAATAAGAATCGAGCAACTTTATCCATTTCCATATGACTCTCTTGAGAAAATTCTGAAAACTTATACAAATGCTATCAAATTTGTTTGGTGCCAAGAAGAACCAACAAATCAAGGAGCCTGGTTTAACCATCGTCACAGGCTGCAAACAGTTATGGATAGGATGAACATAAAAGATGAAATATCATTAGTTAGTCGAGAAGCATCATCTGCGCCTGCGGTAGGTTTGAATAAATTACACAAACAACAACAAGAAGCTTTGGTAAAAGAAGCTTTATCTTTTTAGAGAAATAATTATGTCCACAGAAATCAAATCACCAACATTTCCAGAGTCCGTAGCGGATGGAACTATTGCAAATTGGGTAAAGAAAGAGGGCGATCAAGTAAAACAAGATGAAGTAATTGCTGAGATTGAAACAGATAAAGTAGTTTTAGAAGTTGTCGCTCCTTTTGATGGAAAGATCTCTAAAGTCTTAAAACCTGCTGGAGAAACCGTTTTGAGTGCTGAGCTGATCGCAGAATTTGAAAAAGAATCACTTAGCGGTGAATTAGAAGATCCTAAAATTGAGGTGGTGACAGAACCTGAACAAGAGATTGAGAAAGTGGTGGAAACTGACGAAGTAAAAGAAGCAGAAGAATCTAAAATAGAAAATCAAAATGAGTATTCGTCGAGTCATAATGGGCCAGCAGTTAAAAAATTGTTAAAAGAACATGAACTCAATCCAGCTGATATTGTAAGCTCTGGAAAAGGAGGAAGAATTACTAAAGCTGATGTTATTAATCATTTAGATCAGCCTAGTGATGCTATTTTCCAAGAGGAAGTGATTCAGTCTTCAACAAATCAAGTTTCAGTTAATTCCTCTGAGAGAATAGAAGAGCGAGTACCGATGTCCAGACTGCGCTCAACTATAGCAAATAGGTTGCTTACTGTTAAACAGGAAACAGCAATGCTTACAACTTTTAATGAGGTTGATCTCAAACCAATCAAAGAGTTGCGAGCTAAGTATGGTAAAGATTTTGAAGAGGAGCATGGAGTAAAACTGGGTTTTATGGGCTTTTTCGTATTAGCATCAGTTCAAGCTTTGAAAAAATTTCCATTGGTAAATGCTTCCATCGACGGAACTGACATTGTTTATCATGGTTATCAGGATGTAGGTGTTGCTGTCTCTACCGAAAGAGGGTTAGTGGTTCCTGTTATAAGGGATGCAGGTAACCTAAGGATAGCTGATGTTGAAAAATCTATCCTAGATTATTCAGATAAAGCTAGGAATGGAAAACTTTCAATCTCTGAAATGCAGGGAGGCACATTTACAATTTCTAATGGGGGCGTATTTGGATCCTTGCTTTCTACACCAATTTTGAATGCTCCTCAAACTGCAATCCTGGGAATGCATTCTATTCAAGATAGGCCTGTTGCAATAGATGGAGAGATAGTTATTCGTCCAATGATGTATTTAGCTCTAAGCTATGATCACAGATTGCTTGATGGAAAAGATGCAGTCTCTTTTCTTATAGCTATAAAGGATCAATTAGAGTCTCCTGAAAAACTCTTATTAAATTTATAAGTTATTAATATGTATGACGTCATAATTATTGGAAGCGGACCAGCAGGATATGTTGCTGCCATAAGGGCTGCTCAGTTGGGTTTAAAAACTGCATGCGTTGAAAAATCACTTCATAATGAAACGCCTCAACTTGGGGGAACATGCTTAAACACAGGTTGCATACCTTCAAAATCCTTATTAGATTCTTCACATAGATATGCAGATGCATTAAATCACTTTTCTAATCACGGCATTAAGGTTGAAAATCCTACAATAGATATTCCAAAGATGATGGATAGAAAGAATAAAATTGTTGCCCAGTTAACTGGTGGAGTCTCAAGCCTTTTTAAAACAAATAATGTAACTCAAATTTCTGGCAGCGCAACAATAATTGATGCTAATAAAGTTGAAGTAAGTTTTAAAGATAAGATAGAAATACTAGAAACAAAAAATATCGTCATAGCTTCAGGCTCCTCTCCAATAGATATTGATGTTGCAAAGGTAAATCATGAAAATATTGTTGACAGTACTGGAGCTCTTGAATTTCAACAGGTCCCAAAAACATTAGGGATAATTGGAGCCGGGATTATTGGATTGGAGCTTGGAAGTGTTTGGGCAAGGCTTGGATCTAAAGTTACCATATTAGAGGCTTTAGATGATTTTTTGCCAATGGCTGATTCAAAAATTTCTAAAGAGGTCCTCAAGGAATTTAATAAGCAAGGATTGAATATCCATCTGAGCTGTAAGGTTAAGGCAGCAAATTCAAATAAAAAAAATGTATCTGTCATTTATGAAAATAATGGAGATGAGTCTGAATTAAATTTTGAGAAATTGATTGTGGCGGTTGGTCGCAAACCTAATACGGAAAATTTATTTAATAAGGGTTCTGGTCTTGCTGTTGATAGAAGGGGCTTTATTCCAGTAAATAATTTCTGTGAGACTAAGGTAAAAAATATTTGGGCAATTGGCGATGTCGTTAGAGGTCCAATGTTAGCCCATAAAGCGTCTGAAGAAGGCATTATGGTTGTTGAAAGAATAGCAGGCAATCAAGCTGAAATGGAATATAAACTCGTTCCATCTGTAATTTACACTCATCCAGAAGTGGCTTGGGTGGGACAAAATGAAAAAGATCTAAGTGATGCAGGCATTCAATTCAAAACCGGCTCTTTTCCATTTGCAGCAAGTGGAAAAGCACTGGCTACAGGTGAAAGTACTGGTTTTGTAAAAGTCATTGCTGATAAAAAAACAGATACTATATTAGGCGTTCATGCTTTTGGTCCTTCTGCAGCAGACATTGTTCAGCAAGGAGTTGTTGCAATGGAATTTGGAGCAAGTGCGGAAGATCTGGGATTAACTATTTTTAGCCACCCAACTGTTTCTGAGGCATTGCATGAAGCAGCAATGGCGGTTAATGGAAAAGCAATACACATAGGAAATAGAAAATAATGAATCTTCATGAATTTCAGGGCAAGCAGCTCTTTGCAGATTTTGGCTTACCAGTTTCAAAGAATGTAGTTATTACTTCTGCAGATCAGGCTTTGAACGCATGCAGGGATATCGGCGGGAATAAATGGGTGGTAAAAGTTCAGGTGCATGCAGGAGGCAGGGGAAAGGCAGGCGGTGTAAAACTTGTTAGCACTCCTGAAGAGGCTGAGGAATTTGCTAATCATTGGCTAGGAAAAAGGCTTATCACTTATCAAACCGACTCTAATGGACAAATTGTAAATTCAATTTTAGTTGAGGAATGTACTGATATTGCTAAGGAGCTATACCTAAGTGCAGTAATAGATAGAGGAACTCAAAGGATTGTTTTTATTGGTTCAAGTGAGGGCGGGGTGAATATTGAAGAAGTTGCAGAAAAAACACCTGAAAAAATTATCTACGAACCCATCGATCCTTTGACTGGTCCTATGGGATTTCAATCAAGGAAAATATCTAAAGTACTAGAGTTAGATCCTGAGCAATCAAAACAATTTTCAATAATGCTTCCTCAGTTAACTGATTTATTTATTTCTCATGATCTTAGCTTGCTTGAGATTAATCCTTTGGTAATAACTCAAGGTGGGAAACTTCATTGCTTAGATGCAAAAATAAATATTGATTCAAATGCAGTTTATAGGCAGCCGTACATTCAAGACATGCATGATCCCTCTCAAGAGGATCCCAGAGAAGCTGAAGCTGCTAAAAGCGACCTTAGTTATGTTTCTTTAGATGGAAATATTGGATGTATGGTGAATGGTGCCGGATTGGCAATGGGAACAATGGATACAATTAAATTTTTTGGTGGCTCTCCAGCTAATTTTCTAGATGTTGGCGGTACTGCAACTCAAGAAAGAGTCTCCAAAGCTTTTAAATTAATACTTGCTGATCCGGAGGTTAAAGTAGTGCTTGTAAATATTTTTGGCGGAATTGTTAGGTGTGACTTAATTGCTGAAGGTATTTTGGCAGCAATTGAGGAAGTGGGAGTTTCTATCCCAGTAGTTGTAAGACTTGAAGGTAATAATGCAGACATCGGCAGTGATATCCTGGCTAAATCTAATGCAGCAATTGTTAGTTTAACTAATCTTGAAAAAGCAGCAAAAAAAGCAGTGGAGCTAAGCAAATGAGCATATTGGTTGATAAAGATACACGACTTTTAGTTCAAGGTTTTACTGGTTCTCAAGCAACATTACATTCAGAGCAATCTATCGAATATGGAACAAATATTGTTGGAGGGGTGACTCCTGGTAAAGGAGGACAAAAACATTTAGATATTCCAGTTTTCAACTCTGTTCATGAGGCTGTTGAGGCCGTCAAACCAAATGCTTCAATTATTTTTGTTCCTGCTAAATTTTGCAAAGACTCGATTTTGGAGGCAGCTGATGCTGGAATCAAATTGATTATTTGCATTACCGAAGGGGTTCCAACATTAGATATGCTCATTGCAAAAAAGAGAATTGATGAGTTAGGTGTAACATTAATAGGCCCAAACTGCCCAGGAGTCATAACGCCAGGAGAGGCAAAATTAGGAATAATGCCTGGCAGCATTCATATGCCGGGATCGGTAGGGATTATCTCAAGATCTGGCACTTTAACTTATGAAGCTGTAAAGCAAACAACTGATCTAGAGCTAGGTCAAAGCACTTGCGTTGGCATCGGAGGCGACCCAATTCCTGGAACCTCTTTTATTGATATCTTGAAAATGATGGAGGCAGATGATCAAACTAAAGCAATAGTTATGGTTGGGGAGATTGGGGGAACCGCTGAAGAAGAAGCTGCAGAATATATAAGAGATCATCTGTCTAAACCTGTAATTTCATATATCGCTGGTCAAACAGCTCCACCAGGCAAAAGAATGGGCCATGCAGGTGCAATCATTGCTGGTGGAAAAGGTACTGCCGCTGATAAAATTAAAAAATTAGAAGAATGCGGAGTTCACATAGCAGAAAACTTGCTTCAAATTGGCTCTAAAGTTAAAGAAGTTCTGGGTTAGATTTTGCTATGAATTTGTTAGAAACATAATTTAATCTTAGAATAATTAGACCTGCAAATATTGTTAAACCAGTAATCATTCCTATCCAAATACCCGATGGGCCCAAAGAGTCCCCAAATATTCCAAAATAGGTTAAATGATATCCGACGGGCAAAGCAACAAACCAATAGGTTAAAATAATCATTAGCATAGGAGCAAATGTATCCTTATAACCTCTTAGACTTCCTAGGGCGCCCATTTGCATCCCATCTGGAATCTGAAAGATTGCTCCAAAAAATAAAAGATTCATTGCAATTGTTGCAACAGCTAGATCTGAAGAATAAAGCGAGACTAGGCTCTCTCTAAAGACCAAAATAATTACCATATTAAATATAGCTCCAGCAAAACAGATTAAGATGGCAATATTAGATGCATACTTGGCTTGATGAAGCTTTTTTTCGCCTACCAAATTACCTATTCTAGTTGCAGCTGCAAGACCAAAAGATAAAGGCAATATGAATAAAACACTTACAATATTTATTGCAACTGTGTGACCGCTTATTACAGTTGCTCCAAGTGATCCTAATATTAAAGCGGCTCCAGAAAACATACTTAGTTCAACAAATACTCCAAAACCAATAGGCAGACCTAATTTGAGAGCTTCAATTGTTGTACTCCAATTCGGTAGAGAAAACTTTGAAAATATTTTTGTTGGTTCGTATTCTTTCTTTTTTACTATTACCAGAAGTAAAACAATTACTCCAATAACTACGTTTATAGATGTTGCAATCCCGCAGCCCACACCTCCCATTGGAGGGACACCAAAATAACCATATACAAATATAATATCTAATGGAACATTTAATACCATCCCAATAAATGCAACCCAAAAAACTGGAAGGGTAAGGCCCATACCTTCGCTATAACACCGAAGACATGTGAAAATCATATTCGCAATAAAACCATATGACATTGCCTTTAGATAGCCATCTGAAATCTGTGCAATATTATCTTCTATATCAAAGAAGGGAATGAAAAAACTTAAATTTCTGTAAAGGATAAATCCAATTAAACCAAGCGCTAAGCTGACCCACAGAATTTCTCGAACTTTTTGCCCAATTTCTTCATATTTTTTTGCTCCAAACAGCTGAGCTACTATTGGGGTTACAGCAAATAGACATCCACCAAGTAGAAAATAAAATGGCATGGAGAGTGCGTTACCTATAGCCAGCCCAGATAAATCTAGCGCGCTTGCCCTTCCTGCAACTATTGTATCGGTAACTCCCATTCCCATATATGAAATTTGCGATCCATAGATAGGAAGACCTATTTTCAGTAATTGTTTTAGTTCTTTAAATAAATTTTTCAAAAAAATAAGCCAGAAATTTCTCGGTACTTTATCATACAAGGACTAGATTAAAATCGGAGATGAAAAATTAGAAAAGATAGCCGCCCATATTGGTTAAAAAAGATTGCATCTAAATTAACTGTTCGATATGTGAACAGATTTCTTAGGCCCCAGTTTAAAAGCCTGGGCAAGGGACCTGTGTTTTTTAAACCAAGATATGTAAAGTTATTTGGTTCAAATATTTCAGTTGGTAATTTTCCAACATTCATTTCTGCGCCAGATGATTATATTCAAATTACCAGCTGGGATGCTGGTGAATGGCAAGGGAAAGTTGATATTGGTAATTATGTTCTCATCTCGCCTGGAGTAAGAATCATGGCTGCTGAGAGTATCTTGATAGGAAATTCTTGTATGTTTGGTCATGGGGCATGCATAACTGATGCAGACTGGCATGGTATTTATGATAGAACCAAGGTAGTCGGAGATCCTAAGCCGGTAGTATTAGAAGAGAATGTTTGGATAGGCGAAGATGCCATGATTTGCAAAGGAGTAAAGATAGGAGCAAATAGCATTGTAGGAGCTCGATCAGTCGTTACAAAAGATATTCCCAGAAATAGTATCTATGCTGGAAATCCTGCAGTGTTTATTAGGAATTTAGATGATCACGAATTTATAACGCGCGCAGATTTTTTTCAGGACCCAGCTAAGCTTGCTAAAGACTTTGACTTGCTTGATCGCTATACACTTGGTCAGAATTCTTTCCTAGGTTGGCTAAAAAGCATGATCTTTAGAAATAAATCCCATTGATTAACATAGCTGCAGATTCGCAAATTCCTGAAATTAAAAACAGATTAGCCGAGTGTATCGATGCTGATTATTCATTAAAGTATTTCGATCCAAATACTGTGTCTGTCAGCGATTTAAAAAAAATTGATGCCTTGTTAGTTCGCTCTACTCTTTTGGTTAATCAAAGACTATGCGAGGGAACAAGGATTAGCTATGTTGCCTCTGCAACTGCAGGAATTAATCATTTAGATATAGGTTACTTAGATAGTCAAAATATTGCTTGGTCTCATGCGCCTGGATGCAATGCTTTTAGCGTTATTCATTATGTAATGGCTGCTATTGGAGAGTTGATAAAAGACGATCTTTTCAATGCCAGGCAGAGTATTGGAATAGTAGGCTATGGCAATATTGGGAGAAAATTATATAAAATTCTTAAGGCTTTAAAATTTGAAGTTTATGCATGTGATCCATTTCTATCAAATGCGGAATTAGTAGACTTAGATACTGTGCTTGAATGTGATTTAATAACAGTTCATGCCCCCTTGTCTGAGAAAGGTCAACATCCAACATTTAATCTCATTAATGAATCTCATATCAGGAAACTTTCAAAAAAAATCCTTATTAACACATCAAGAGGGGAGATCATATCCGAAGCTTTGGTTCTTAAAGCGCATGACTTAATTTATATTTTTGATGTTTGGATTAATGAGCCTACACCAAGCCTCAAAATAATAAAAAAATCCTATATTGCAACCCCACATATCGCAGGCTATAGCATAGAGGGAAAGCTTAATGGAGCTAAAATTATTGCTGAGGAGTGTGCAAAAAAATTTGAATGCCTAAAGTCCAATTCAGCAAAATCTGTGTCATTTGCAGATTGGCCACATGGGTTTAAAAACATAGTAGAAGATATTTATAGAATGTCTTTCCCAGCCTCACTTTTTCATAAAGAGCTAGACTTAAAATTAATCTCAGATTCATTTAAAGCTTTACCAGGTAAAGATTTAGAAAAAGGCTTTAGATCTCTTAGAGAAAATCACCCACTAAGACACGATTTTAATTTTTATTCATTTACAGGTATGAATAAATTAGACGGAGAAATAAACCTCCAGTTTCTCAATGAATTAAGATGAGCAGGAAATTTCTAAATTGTTTGCCCAATCTGGAGATCTATTAGCAAAATATTCATATTTCTCTTGTTCATTATAGGGAGATGTAATTACTTCAATCAATGTTTCAAGTGGTAAGAAATCTGAATCTTCAGCTGCCTCTATAGCTTCTTGCGCCATATAATTTCTTAGAATATATTTTGGATTATTTGCCTTGATAAGCAATATTTTTTTAGCAATTGATGTGGGCTCTTTGCTCTGACGCTCTTGATAGGATTTGATCCAAGACATAGCAATATCTGAATCTAGTTCGTTTGTTTTAACTTCAGTTACAGCCTGAGCAAGATTCCTTAATGTATTTGTATAATCTAGTTTTTCAGACTCCATGATATCTAACAAACCTTGAATTAATTGAGCATCCCCATTAAACGATTTTGTAAATCCAAGTTTTTTTTGGTACAACTTTGCTAATTTATTTTGAAAAGTTGATTCATATGTCTTCAAAATCTCACTCTGACTTTCCTCAGAAATTAACGAGGATAATGCATGACCAAGAGCAGAGCAGTTCCATAATCCTATATATGGCTGATTTTTAAATGCATATCTTCCTTGATGATCAGAGTGATTGCAGACATAACTAGGAAGGTAATCTTCCATAAATCCATAAGGACCATAATCAAATGTCTCTCCTAAAATACTCATATTGTCAGTATTCATAACACCATGGCTAAAGCCAGAGGCTTGCCACTGCGCTATCATGCAAGCTGTGTAATCTACAACTGACCTAAAGAACTCTTCATATTTATTTTTAGTACTTAAAAAGTAAGCAGGATATTTTTCAATACAAAAGTCAGCCAAAACTTTTACATACTCTGGTTTATTGTTGTAGTGAAAATATTCAAAATTACCAAATCTGATGTGTGTTTTAGCTGTTCTTGCAAGCATTGCTGCTGTTTCACTTTTTTCTCTTATAACTACCTCATCACTCCCAATAATCATCAAAGCTCTTGAAGTTGGAATCGATAAAGCGTGCATTGCCTCTCCACATAAATACTCTCTAATTACAGATCTTAAAACAGCTCGACCATCTCCAAATCTAGAGTAGGGTGTTTTTCCAGCACCTTTAAGATGAATATCAATCAAACCGTCAGGTGAGTCTATCTCTCCAAGCAACAGTCCTCTGCCATCTCCTAATTGCTCTACATATTGCCCAAATTGATGGCCAGCATAAGCCATTGATAAAGGCTTTAGATTTTCAATTGATAACACGCCATTAAAAATATCTAAGAGAGCTTGTGAGTCAATATTTTTCAAACCCAATTCTTTTTTTAGTTGAGCATTTTCAATAACTAATGAGGGATTATTAAATCCATCCCATGTTTGACGATTATGGAATAATGCAGGAAGCTCAGCAAAAGCGTGAGGTTTAAAAGGAGTCATTTATCCTTTTGCAATTTGAATTAAATTACTGACATGTTCGTCTTTTGAATGATCGGTACCTAAATGCTCAACTTCATTCCACATGGCTGCACTACAAATTGGACCAAGATCATTTTTTAAGCTGTTAGCTACCTCTTTACCAGTGCCACAGAATCCCAAAGTTTCAACCATATCATCAGTGACTAAAGCAAACATTTCTTCCCATTTTCCTTCTACAGATAACTTATGCAAAGCTTCATTTATATCTCCCCATCCATGAAAATCTAGAGCTGGTCTATAAGTTCTAGTTGAAGCATAAAAACTAATTCTTGCTGCAATATTCCGTTTAGCTATTTTGAGGTCCTCTTCTGTCTCACCGGTGGCAATAAACCCACCCCAAAGTAATTCACATTCCTTAGGGTCTCTGTTGGACTTCCTTGCACCTTCAATCACTGCTGGCAAAATAACATCATTGATATATTGTGGGGAGCACATTGGATGAAGCAACAATCCATCAGCTACCTCACCGGCAACTCTTGCCATTCCAGGCCCTAGTCCAGAAACATAGATAGGCGGTGCATCATAATCCATTGGGGGAGGTGTAAACATTGGTGTCATAAGGGTATGTGTATAATGCTCTCCTTGAAAATCTAGTTTTTCTCCTGTTTTCCAGGTATTCCAAATTGCTTTAACAGCTAGAATATATTCTCGCATTCTAGGCGCTGGGGGAGACCAGGGAACACTAAACCTTCTCTCATTATGCCCTTTTACTTGAGTGCCTAAGCCTAGTTGAAAACGACCATCGCCAAAAGATTGCAAGTCCCAGCCCATATTTGCAACAGTCATTGGGCTTCTTGGGAAAGCTATTGCCAGTCCAGTCCTAACAATCATTTTCTTTGAATGTTCTAATCCAAGCAGAACAGGAAGGAAGGGTTCATTGTTTAGCTCTCCGGAAACAAGCGCATCATATCCAAGAGACTCAGCATGCTTCACTATCTCAATTGTATTTTTCGATAAACCAGGTATGTATGTTTCTATTCTCATATTTATTTTATGTTTAATTTTAAGTTTGCAAACTGTTGAGCCCACTGATAATTAGGCTTTCCCGAGGGGGCTCTTTCAATCAAATCAGAAAAAACAATTGCTTTTGGCATTTTGTAGCTAGCAATATATTTTGAAGCACTTTCTTTAATTTCTTCAACAGAGAGATCAATCTCTTCTCTCCTTTGAATAACAGCCACTACTTTTTGCCCCCATGTTTCATCTTTTACGCCAACAACAAGACAATCAAATATATTTGGATGGGATTTCAATGCCATCTCTACTTCCTCTGGAAATATTTTCTCTCCACCAGAATTAATAGAAACGCTTCCTCTACCTAGAAGGGTCATCTGACCATCTTTTTCATATTTAGCCATATCTCCAGGTATTGAATACCTCTCACCGTTGACTTCAATAAAAGTTTTTTCAGATTTTTCTTTATCCTTATAGTAAGCAACTGGCACATGACCTTTTCTTGCTAAATATCCAATTGTTTCCGTGTCATTAGGTTCAATTACTTCCAAAGTTTCAAGATTTAAAATTTCACTAAAACTTGGCTTTGTAAATTTTGGACCTCCGCCTGAGTCTTTTAATTTTCCGTCTTTTGTATGAATATTTACACCCGTTGCTCCAGTTTCAGAGGAGCCAACAGCATCTATAAGAAACAGATTAGGAAGATATTCCAAGATCGTGTCTTTTATAGACGCACTAAAGACTGAAGCAGTGCTTGCTAGAACAAATAGTGATGACAGATCCAAGCCTTTTTCTAAAGCTGAGGGCAGGGCATCACACAATGGTCGTCCCATAGCATCCCCTGTAATGGTGAGATTCATTACTTTTTCTTTAGCAATCATTTCCCAAATGTAATCCGCGTCAAACGAAATCTGATCATTAATGATGAATTTCCAGCCTGAAAAAAAAGCATTGAATGATTGCCATTGAGCAGCTCCATGCATTAGTGGAGCTAATGCAAGAGCAGTTGTTTGGTCTTGTAAGCATTTATCTGCAAATGCTTCTGGTGTGGAATATTTTTCTCCTGTTACTGCATCAATTCCACCTCCAAGAGTCATTAGCACATCTTCCATACGCCAGACAACACCCTTAGGCATACCGGTGGTTCCACCTGTATAAAG
The DNA here is from genome assembly GCA_045564035.1 of Gammaproteobacteria bacterium. Classification (GTDB taxonomy): domain Bacteria; phylum Pseudomonadota; class Gammaproteobacteria; order Magnimaribacterales; family D2472; genus D2472. Next base: position 12,422 of record JBJLIA010000021.1, read on the forward strand.
TATATATTTATCATCGCCAGATCTTTCAACACACAACCTTGATTGGCTTTCATTGGAGATAAGATTTTCAAAATCATGACTTTTTTCTATAACATCGTCAGCATCTGAATCATCATTAATACAAATAAAATCTTTTAGTATAGGCAGGTCATTTTTAATATTGTTAAGCTTTGTACCAAATTGTTTATGATAAAAAATAGCTTCCATATCTGCGTTATCAATTAAATACTTGAGCTCTTCTTCGACGTATCTATAATTAATATTTATGGGAATTGCACATAATTTATATGCTCCAAGCATGACTTCTAGCCACTCTATGCAATTGAAGGCATAGATCCCTATATGACTACCTTTTTTTATTCCAAGTTTTTTTAAGGCATTTGCTGCTTTATTAGTTCGAGCATCTAACTCTCTATAAGTTAGCCTAGTAGTTCCCAAAACCACTGCTTCTCTATCAGGGATCCTGTCAACAACTCCCTCAAATATGTCAGCGGCATTAAACTCCATTAGACATTTGATGAATGTTCTTCCCAGTAGGGGTCTCGCAGCCTTCGTTTATATAATTTACCATTTTCATCCCTAGGTAATTTGTTGATAAAATCTATACTTCGAGGCAATTTCATTTTTGCTAAATTTTCTTGAGCAAATTTCATCAATTCAGTTAGTAACTCATCTGATGATTGATGTTCAGCATTCAACTCTATGACTGCCTTAACTTCCTCGCCCCATTCTTCATTAGGTATTCCAAATACAGCAACATCAGCAACAGCTGGATGCATCAGAAATGCGCTTTCTATTTCTGCTGGATATATATTTGCTCCACCAGAAATAATCATATCTATCTTTCTATCACACAAAAATAAATATCCTTCATCATTTAAGTATCCGATATCACCAACAGTAAAATAAACCTGATCATCAATGACGAGCCTTTCTTTCTTTGTTTTAATCTGATCTCCCTTGTACTCGAACTTAGTTGCTTCCCCTAGCTTCATATAGACCGTGCCTTGATTATCCGTGGAAGCTTCGCTCCCGTCATCATTTATAATTTTAATATCTGCTCCCGGCCAAGCCTGCCCAACAGTTCCAGGAAATTTTGACCATGACTCAGCATCAACAACTGTTCCACCACCCTCTGTAGCTGCATAATATTCCCAAATAGAATTACCCCACCATTTGATCATTTCTTGTTTTGTGTGAATTGGGCAGGGTGCAGCAGCATGAATCATGGCGCGCGTTGATGAGCAGTCAAATTTACTCTTTATTTCATCTGGGAGTTGGAGCAGTCTATGAAATTGGGTCGGAACCATATGACTAGTTGTAACTTTGTATTTATCTATAAGATAAAGCATCTTTTCAGCTTCAAATTTCTCCATTAATACAACTGAATGTCCATAATGAAGAGCAGCTGTTGAATGCACTAAAACCGCTGTGTGATAAAGAGGAGATCCGACAATATGCACATTATTTTCTTGAGGTTGAATCTCAAAGAAGCTCAGTATCATTGCAAACATACTCAAAATATCATCTGGCTCTCCTGGAACTAAAGATCGTTTTACGCCTTTTGGCTTGCCAGTTGTTCCGGAGGTGTAGTTCATTACTTGTCCAGCAGTTCTGTTCTCAGGATTTGAATCAGGATAAGCGTTAACAAAATCATCTAAATGGATAAAGCCTTCCATTGGAGTGGTGCTGATACAGGCTTCTGATGGAAAATTGATAGCTGAAACGGCTTTCTGACAAGCATCTTCCATTGCTGAAATTTCACCAGAAGCAATGAAAGCCTTGGCCCCAGAGTCTTCTAGAATATATGCAATTTCAGGTCCTGCTAAATGCCAATTGATTGGCACCATATAAAAACCAGACTGTGCACAGGCTAGATAAGCGATGTAGTATTCAACTGAATTAGGCAAGACGGTTGCAACAACATCCCCTTCTTGAACTCCGAAGTCTCTCAGCGCATGGGTTAATCGATTAGTTTTTGCAAGTAGCTCGCCTCTGGACCAAGCTTTTTCAGCTGGGTCAATAATGGCAATTTCATCTGGCTGAGCATTTGCAAATCTATAGAATCCTAAATCACTCATTTATCTCTCTTCTTAAATTAAATTAGTTTAATAATTCTAACTTTGGTAATGCATTAATGTAACCTAATAATTAAAATATTTATGTAATAATAATTCCCAAATGGACTATCTGCTCAGTAATTTTAATCAAGAAACACTATGGTTGTTGGTAGTTTTTTATGATCTATCTTTAGCTATTTTTCTCTATAGGTTCTTTGGAAAGTATGGGCTTTATTGTGCAGTAATTCTTGGAATAGTGCTTGGTAATCTTCAAGGCGGAAAAGTAAGTGAATTGACAATATTGGGCATGCAATTCAATGTCAGCATGGGAGCAATTTTATACTCAGGTATTTATTTTGCTACAGATTTATTGAATGAAAAGTTTGGAAAAGATGAGGCTAATCGAGCCGTAATGCTTGGATTTGTTGCAAACATAGCAGTAATGCTAACTTTAGTACTGAGTACGAAGTTCCTTCCATCTGATTTAACTGGCTCAGCTGCAGAAGTCCACGAAGCTATTTCCGTTCTCGCATATTATTCACCTATTTTTATTATTGGATCTCTGACTGCATATCTAGCTAGTCAAAGGTTTGATGTATGGTTTTTTCACTATCTAAAAAAGCGAACAAATGGAAAAAAGTTATGGCTTAGAAATAATCTATCAACAATGGTGTCACAACTAATAGATACGCTCATTTATCAATTTACTTGGGTGCTTGCAACAGACTTAACATTTACTCAGGCTTTTAGTATTTCCGTCGCAAAGTACGTTATAAAAGTATTTATTGCTCTTATAGATACAGTTTTTATTTATTGGGTAAGAAATTGGGAAATTAAATCTTAGCCTTGGAAACGAAGGTATGGATTATACTTATTGAAATAATTTTATTTATTAATGTTTAAAAAATCAAAAGAAGACTTAAAAAAAGAACTTTCACCTGAGTCATATTACGTTACCCAGGAAAGTGGAACAGAGCGGCCATTTACAGGTCAGTATTGGGATCATGTTGAGGACGGAGTATACAATTGCGTATGCTGCGGTGAAAAACTTTTTAAATCTGAAACAAAGTTTGATGCAGGGTGCGGTTGGCCTAGTTTTTATGAAGCAACCAATAATAATAAAATTAATGAGATAGAGGATTATTCCCTTTTAAGAGTAAGAACTGAAATCAGATGCTCAAAATGTGATGCTCATCTTGGCCATGTTTTTACTGATGGACCTCAGCCAACAGGTTTAAGGTATTGTGTTAATTCAGCAGCTTTGGATTTTAAAAAAGAAATACCTTCAAATTAAGTGACTGACAAAACTGCTTCTCAACTAAATTTTTTTTCTACTATGAAAGTTGGTGGTTGGACTTTCATTTCAAGAGTTGCTGGCTTAATAAGAGATATTTTTACAACCAATCTTCTTGGAGCAAGTATTTTTCATGATATTTTTGTAGTTGTTCTAAAAATTCCAAATGTTTTTAGAAAGTTTTTTGCTGAAGGCGCATTTAGCCAAGCTTTTATTCCTATATATTCTGAGTATTTAGGTAGAAAAGATGAGAAGGGCAGCAAGGACTTTTTAAATGCTTTATTTGGTATTTTACTATCCGCATTATTTATTTTTTCTGCCTTAGCATTATTGTTTGCACCAATCTTTATTTTAATATTTGCTCCAGGTTTTTATTTTGATACGCAAAAACAAGATTTAGCTGTAAGCCTTTTAAGAATTATGTTCCCATATCTTGCATTGATTTCTCTTGTGGCGTTTGCAGCAGGTATTCAAAATTCTCATAATAAATTCTCTATTCCAGCTGTAACCCCTCTAATTTTTAATTTGAGTTTAATTTGTTCAGCATGGCTAGTTGCTCCAAAAATAGAAATACCTGTTATGGCTCTTGCTTGGGGCGTTCTTCTAGCTGGATTTCTTCAATTACTTTTTCAGATTGCCCCTTTAGCAACTATTAAAAAAATTCCTGTACCAAAAATTGATTTTCAGAATCCAGGCGTTAAAAAATTCTTTATTCTAATTCTTCCAGCTATTATTGCAGGTGGTATCGCGCAAATAAATCTTCTAGTTGATACGATCTTTGCGTCATTATTGATAACTGGAAGTCCAACCTGGCTTTATGTTTCAGATAGATTGATACAATTTCCAATGGGAATCTTTGCCATTGCTATTGGAACAGTTCTCTTGCCCAGCCTATCCAAGGCTTACGCTAAAAAAGAAATAGAAGCTTTCACTGATCAACTTGCGCATGCATTTAAGTTAATTTTTTTTCTAGCCATTCCTTCATTGATCGGATTAATTTTATTTGCATCTCCATTGTTAGCTACTATCTTTCAAAGAGGAGCTTTTTTATGGATTGATGTCCAGCAAGCAAGCTTAAGTTTAATAGGCTTTGCATTTGGATTACCCTTTTTTATGGCCATGAAAGTTTTAGTCCCAGCATTTTTTTCTAGGCAAAATACTAAAACACCTATGTTGATAGCTCTTTTAAGTTTATTAATTAATATTAGCCTGAACTACCTATTAGCATTCTATTTTGAATTAGGCCATCTCGGTTTAGCAATTGCTAGCTCTATTTCTGCCATTGTAAGTGTAATTATTTTAAGCATCATACTTAAAAGAGAGGGGTTGATTTCGTTTTCTGGAATTCTCAGTGCTTTCTCCCTAAAAGTGTTGACAGCTAGCGTTGCTTTGATAGTTTTTTTATTAATTTTTAATCAACATTTTGATTTTGAATTATTTACACAAGCTCAAAGATTGATATATCTGTGCGTTGCCGTTATCGGTTCTATAATGACTTACTTTGGAGTGAGTTTTTTGCTTGGTGTGAGGGCAACTGATTTTAGATAATGTATTTAATTAGAGGAATAGGAAATATATCAACTTTTAATAAAAAGTTTCCAAATCAGTCCATGAGCGGAACTATTGGAAATTTTGATGGATTGCACTTGGGGCATCAAGCAATCCTCAATCAGGTAAAAGATAAGGCTCAAGACAGCTCAAGTGCATCATTAGTTTTTTTTACTGAGCCGCATGCTTCTGAGTATTTTGCAGCTAAAAATGTAAACTCTACACCGCCTCCAAGAATCTGCCCTTGGAGAGAAAAGGTCAAACTATTAAAAAATTTTGGAATAGATTTTGCTTTCTTTCTGCAATTCAATAAATCACTTAAAACAATGACCCCACAGAGTTTTCTCGATGAAGTTTTGGCTCGACTAAATCTAAAACATTTAATTATTGGAGATGATTTTAGGTTTGGAGCGCAGCGAGCAGGTGATTTTGACTTGCTAAAAAATTGGGGTAACAGCAATGGAACAGAAGTCATTGCTAACAAAACGGTTTCTTTTAATGGATCGAGGGTGAGCTCTACGAGAATAAGGGAGGCATTACTGCAAAGTGATTTTCATTTAGCAAAAGATTTGCTTGGACGACCCTATACATTTTCAGGAAAAGTAGTTTATGGCCAACAGCTAGGAAGAACACTTGGGGTGCCGACAGCAAATCTTTGGATACCCAAGCAAAGACTTCCAATCGCTGGGGTTTATGCAGTTAAGTGTCTGCTGGGCGGAAAGCTATTTAATGGTATTTCGAATATGGGAATTAGACCAACTGTTGATGGTTCAAAACCTGTTCTTGAAATCCATATATTTAATTTTAATGAATCTATATATGGACAAAGATTGACTGTAGAATTTACAAATAAACTTCGTGATGAGAAGAAATTTGATAACATTGATTTATTAAAAGAACAAATTCTTCAAGACATATCTCAAGCTAAAAAAATACTGGAATAATTCTCTATGAGTAAAGAATATCGGGATACTTTAAATCTCCCTCAAACTGATCTATCTATGAAGGCTGGCTTGCCAAGAAAAGAGCCAGAGATTCTTGAATTCTGGAACTCCATTAATCTCTATCAAAAAATAAGAGAGCAGAATAATGGTAAAGAGCAGTTCATTCTTCATGATGGACCTCCATATGCAAATGGAGATATTCATTTGGGTCACGCTGTTAATAAAACCCTTAAAGATATAACCATTAAATTTCAAAGCTTGATGGGAAAAGATGCTCCATATGTTCCAGGATGGGATTGTCATGGCTTGCCTATTGAATTAAATGTTGAAAAGAAGCATGGAAAAGGTAGCGATCTTGTAAGAGATAAAAAATCATTTATTAATGCTTGTCGAGAATATGCACAATCTCAGGTTGATAAGCAAAGAGACGATTTTATTCGCTTGGGGGTTCTAGGTGATTGGGAAAATCCATATCTATCATTAAACAAAAGTTTTGAGGCTGACACTGTTCGGGCATTAGGAAGGATTATTGCTAATGGACATCTAGAAAAAGGTGAGAAACCTGTTCATTTTTGCATGGATTGCAGGTCTGCATTGGCAGAAGCTGAGGTAGAGTACATGGATAAAAGCTCTCATTCAATTGATGTCAAATTCAAAGTTTTACCGCAATTTATTGATTCGCTTTGTTCATCATTTAACACTGAAAGGCTTGAACAGATTTATTTTGTTATATGGACAACAACTCCATGGACGATTCCATCAAATGTAGCTGTCTGTATCAATGGGGACATTGAATATGTTTTGGTAAAAGGCGCAAATGAACATTTTGTTATTGCTAAAGATTTATTAGACGCATGCTCAAATAGATGGGGTTTCGATCTAGAAAGCCTTGGATGTGCTCAAGGAAAAGATATTGCAAATATCTCTATGGCTCACCCCTTGTATGATAGAGAGTCAATTCTTCTTCACGGAGATCATGTTAATACAGACAGTGGAACTGGTTGCGTTCATACCGCACCAGCTCACGGACTGGATGATTACTTTATATGCATTAAGAATGGTCTTGAATCTGTAAAGGCTTTAGATAATCGTGGTCTTTTTAAAGAAAACTATGGCACCCTAAGCGGGCTAAGCACTAAAAAAGGCGATCCTGTAGTTATTGATATGTTGCAGGAGAATGAGGCGCTGCTTGCGCATAAACAATATGATCATTCTTATCCCCATTGCTGGAGGCACAAAACACCAGTCATTTTCATGTCAACACCACAATGGTTTATTTCTATGAAGAAATCTGGTCTTAGTGACGGAGCAATTAATGCTATTAAGGATGTCAATTGGGAGCCAAGTTGGGGAGAAGAAAGAATTCTCTCTATGCTTGAAGATCGTCCAGATTGGTGTATTTCAAGGCAAAGGAATTGGGGTGTGCCAATTACTTTAATTATTCATAATCAAACTGGTGAGATTCACCCAAAGCAGAACCTATTGTTTAATCAAATTGCAGATGTGATAGAAGCAGAAGGCATTGAGGGATGGGATAATTTGAAGTTAGAATCATTGATTGATGATGCCGATTCATATTCCAAGGTCCATGATACCTTGGACGTTTGGTTTGATTCAGGCGTAACACACATGTGTGTTTTAGATAAGTTATATGGTGCTGATGTAGTTGCTGACTTATATTTAGAGGGCTCAGATCAACACAGGGGTTGGTTTCAATCATCTTTATTAACCGGCATTGCTACTAACGGCATGGCTCCTTATCGGTCGGTTTTGACTCACGGGTTTGTAGTTGATGGTGAGGGCAGAAAACAATCTAAATCGCTTGGTAATACCATTGCACCGCAAAAAATTTGGGATACATTGGGAGCAGATATTTTAAGGTTGTGGATTGCCTCTACTGATTTTAGAGGTGAAATGGTTGCCTCAGATGAAATATTTAAGAGAGTTTCAGATCAATACAGAAGAATTAGAAACACCTTTAGATTCTTGCTGGGCAATATAAATGACTTTGATCATAAGAAAGATTCAATTGAGCTCAGTAACTTACTTGAACTTGATAAATGGATCTTACATGAACTTGCTCAATTACAAGAAGATGTTGTTGGGCTCTATCAATCATATTCCTACCATCAGGCTATCCAGAGAATACATAATTTTTGCGTAAATCAGCTAGGCGGTATTTATTTAGATATTATCAAAGATAGACAATACACGAGTCAACAAGATTCTGAAATAAGAAGATCAGCTCAAACTGCAATGCAAATTATTGTGAATCAGTTAGTTGTATTAATCTCACCTGTACTATCTTTTACAGCTGAAGAAATATGGCAAGGAAATGATTTTCTTTTGAAAGATTCAGACTCAGTATTTTTAATTACTTTAAAAAATCTAGAATATTTTGAAAGTGACTTATCAAAAGAAAATTGGAAAAGGTTGCTTGAGATTAAGGAAGAAGTTAATCAAAGCATTGAGGAAGCAAGAACTGCTGGAGTCATCAAAGGTTCATTAGATGCATCAATTGAGTTGATGTTAAATGTCAATGATTTCAAGTTAGTTGAAAAGTTTGCCTCTGAAATACATTTCTTTTTTATAGTATCAAAATGTAATATTTTTGAAGGAGAAGCTTTAAAAGTTTCTGTTGTTAAGTCATCTTCGGAAAAGTGTGTCAGATGCTGGCATAGGCATGAATCTGTTGGTTCTAGCTCCACGCATCCAGAGCTGTGCAATCGATGTGAGCAGAACTTAGATGGTCCCGGAGAGGATAGAAAGTTTGCTTAGTATTAAAAAAGGTTACCTCGTTATAATTTTTTTAATTGCTATAGACTTAGTAGCAAAATTCATTGCTGAAGAATACTTAAGCTTTGGCCAAGCGGTTCCATTGATTCCAATTTTAGATTTATTGCTAGTTTTCAATTCAGGCATTGCTTTTAGTATTCTAGATTTTAATAACTCATTCTTGAGTTTTGGTTTATCCATAATCGGAATTTTAATCGTGATCTATCTTCACTCGCTATATAAAAATGAAGAGTCTTTAATTAATCGTTTTTCATTAATCTTAATTATTTCTGGAGCACTTGGAAATATTTTTGATAGATTGCCAGATGGAGTTGTTACTGATTTTCTTTTTTTTCACCTTGGCAAGACTCCATTTTTTATTTTTAATTTTGCAGACGCTTATATTTCAATTGGAGCTGCATTATTTTTTTTGACGGAGTTTAAAAAATTTCTTCATAATAGATCAGGATGAAGACAAGAGTTTTATTAGCAAATCCGAGAGGATTTTGTGCAGGTGTAGATCGAGCAATTGACATTGTTAATCAAGCTTTGAAAAAATTTGGACCTCCTATCTATGTTCGTCATGAAGTTGTTCATAATAAAACTGTAGTCCAGGAATTAAAGTCAAAAGGGGTTATTTTTGTTGATGAGCTTAGCGAAGTTCCTCAATCTTCGCATGTGATCTTTAGTGCACACGGCGTGTCTGAAAAGGTTGAAAAAGAAGCTGCAGCATTTAATTTACTTTCCTTTGATGCGACATGCCCACTTGTAACGAAAGTGCATAGTGAGGTCCAGCGCCATGTCAGAGCCGGAAGAGACATTATCTTAATTGGTCATGAGGGACATCCTGAGGTAGAGGGCACATTAGGAAGACACAATCCCGAGGATTCAAATAGCAATATTTATCTTGTTCAAGATGAGGAAGAGGCTAGATCACTTTATGTTTCTCAGCCTGAAAACCTCGCATATGTTACTCAAACAACTCTCAGTCTTGATGATACTATTTGTATAGTAGAAATTTTATATGAGCAATTTCCTAAAATCCTCAAACCAAAGAGTGATGATATTTGTTATGCCACGCAAAATAGACAAGATGCTGTTAAACAACTTGCGCTAGAAAGTGAATTTATAATTGTTATAGGATCAAGCAATAGCTCTAACTCGAATCGCCTAAAAGAATTAGCTGAAAAATGTGGTGCTAGCTCTATCCTGGTTGATGGAGCGGAGGAGCTTGATTTAGAAATCTTATCAAAATACAAAAGTATCGGCATAACAGCTGGGGCATCGGCTCCAGAGTCAATTGTCCAGAATGTAGTAAAAGTAATTAGTCAAAAATTAAATACTGTTGCTGAAGAATTAGGTGAAAATAAAGAAAATATTTATTTTAGACTGCCTCCTGAATTACGTTGATCATAAGCATAATAAAAATTTTATGTCTTAAATATCATCCATTACACTGTCACTATGTCTAGAGGAAAAAAATGATCTCTCAAGATGGCATTATTGATGTTGCAGAATTTTGTCGATCACCTAATTTTGATGAGAGGCCACATAATGCTGGAATTGATTTAATTGTGATCCATGCTATCAGCCTCCCACCAGGACATTACAAGACTCAGCTAATTAAAGATTTATTTTTAAACTGCTTAGATCCTGGTCAAAATGAGTTTTTAAAATCTATAAAGGATCTTAAGGTCTCTTCTCATTTTTTAATTGCTCGTAATGGAGCATTAATTCAATTTGTTCCCACTGATAAGAGAGCTTGGCATGCTGGCATTTCTAATTATAAAGGTCGAGAGGATTGCAATGATTTCTCAATTGGCATTGAGCTGGAGGGCTGTGATGAAATGGATTTTGAGCAGCAACAATATCACTCTTTATCAAGCCTAATTAATTTTTTATCAATTGATTTAAATATTAATAAACAAAATATTGTTGGTCATGCAGACATAGCTCCAGGCAGAAAGACAGATCCAGGGCCAACTTTCAATTGGAGTTTATTACAATCAATGCTATGAGAAGAAAGTTATTGGGTATTTTATTGCTTGGTTTTGCTTCCGGCTTACCTTACATGCTAGTTTTTTCAACTCTTACAGCTTGGTTAAGAGATGTAGGAATTTCTCTAACAGAAATTGGTTTTTTTGCCTGGCTAGTTCTTACATACTCTTTAAAATTTTTATGGGCACCATTTGTTGATAGGTATTCAATCCCAGGATTTAAAGTTTTTGGAAAAAGAAGGGGCTGGATTCTTTTTGCTCAATCAGTAATATTTTTATCATTAATTGGAATGAGTTTAATAGACCCACTTGAAAATATTCAATTTTTAGCATTGTTTGCATTTTGTGCAGCCTTCTTTGGTTCAATTCAAGATGTGGCTGTTGATGCTTTAAGAATTGAAATTGGTGAAGCAAAGGAGCAAGGTGATTTAGCTGCCGGTTATCAGTTCGGATATAGAGTTGCAATTCTTGTTGCCACATCTATGGCATTAATTTTTGCTGATCTATACAGTTGGGCTTATGTTTATCAATTAATGGGATTCTTAATGTTGATAGGGTCAGTTGGAGCCTTGATATGTCACGAACCAAATAATAATGAAATTGCTATTTTAAGATTTGATGAGGCTCTTTTTGGTGCTTTCAAAGACTTTTTTAATCGCTTTGGTTTATGGTCCGCCGCGTTGCTATTATTAATAATTTCTACCTATCGGCTCACTGATATTGTAATGGGGCCTATGGCAATGCCTTTTTATTTAGATTTAGGCTTTTCAAAAACTGAAATAGGAGCTCTTGTAAAAACTATAGCTCTTTTTGGATCGGTAATTGGATTTTTCATTGGTGGTTTTTTGATAAAAAGAATTTCTTTGTTTAATGCTCTATTGCTTGGTGGTTTATGTGTCTTATTTACAAATTTATTTTTTGCCTATGTTGCAAGCGTTCAAGCCAATATTTCCCTTTTATCTATAATTGTTGGCTTAGATAGTTTTGCAGCAGGCTTGGTAGGAACTATAAATATTGCTTTTTTAACTAGCTTGGTTTCAAAAAAATTCACTGCAGTGCAATATGCAATGTTGACTTCATTTATGATGCTTCCAGGAAAATTTCTTAGTGGCTTCTCTGGAATTTTGGCAGATTATTATGTTTCAACTTCATCATTAGAACTTGGTTGGACTTACTTTTTTTATACTACTTCGGCTATGTCTATTCCTGCATTATTATTAATTGTGATTTATAAAAAAAATTATGCAGCTAATTCAGCATAGCTCTAGGGTTATTTTAGGAATTTCTATTGTATTAATTTCAATCCTTTCTATTCAAGAGATTGAGATCCAATCCTCGGTTAATTTTAGTGATAAATTTCTTCATTTTTCTTGTTTTTTATATCTGACTATTATTAGCTGGTTAAGTAGAATTATTTACAAGGAATTATGGCTTTATGTTATAGTCCTCGCCTACGGAATTTTGATTGAGATAGTGCAGATATATATACCTTATCGATCTTTTGAATTTTTGGATATTTTTGCTGATTTCCTTGGAATATTAGCAGGAAGTCTATTCATAAATTTCTTTAAAGATTTATATCTTAAGTATTGAATTAATATTTTTAAGCCATACATAATTCTTAGCCTTTAGTTATAGGGGCTTTGGTTATTAACAAAGCAGGAGATTTGCAATGAAATTGAAACCTTTACACGATAAAGTTTTAGTTAAAAGAACAGACGAAGAACAAACCACTCCCGGTGGAATCGTTTTGCCTGGTTCAGCCACAGAAAAGCCTTCTCAGGGTGAAGTTGTTGCTGTAGGACCTGGAAAGAGACAGGACAATGGAGAAGTAGCTTCAATGGGCGTTAAAGTTGGTGATCTAGTTATATTTGGTCAGTACGGCGGCAACGAAGTAAAAATAGATGGTGATGAATATCTTATGCTCAGCGAGAGTGATATTTACGGTATTTTCAGTTAAACAATTTAATCAATTATTAGGAGTATAAAGATATGTCAGCTAAAGATGTAAAATTTGGAGATTCCGCAAGAGTTAAAATGCTTCAAGGCGTTAATATTCTTGCAGATGCAGTGAAAGTAACCCTTGGTCCCAAAGGAAGAAATGTTGTTTTAGATAAGTCCTTTGGTGCGCCAACAGTTACCAAAGATGGTGTTTCAGTTGCGAAAGAGATTGAATTAGAAGATAAATTTGAAAACATGGGCGCGCAGATGGTAAAACAGGTGTCTTCGCAAACCTCAGATGAGGCTGGAGACGGAACTACAACAGCTACTGTTCTTGCTCAATCTATAGTCAATGAAGGCCACAAGTCAGTTGCGGCTGGAATGAACCCTATGGACCTAAAGAGAGGCATTGATAAAGCTATTGCAACCGCTGTCCAATTTGTTGAAAAATTAAGCGTACCTTGTTCAGATGATAATACTATTGCCCAAGTTGGAACTATTTCTGCAAATGGCGATCAAGATGTTGGTGGTATTATTGCTGAAGCGATGGAAAAAGTTGGAAAAGAAGGTGTCATAACTGTTGAAGAGGGTAATGGTATCGATAATGAGCTTGATGTAGTAGAAGGCATGCAATTTGATAGAGGTTACTTATCTCCATATTTTGTTACCAACCAAGACAATATGACATCTGAGCTTGAGAATCCTTTTATTCTTTTGCACGACAAGAAAATATCAAACATCAGAGATATGTTGCCGTTATTAGAATCAGTAGCTAAGGCAGGAAGGCCTCTATTAATTATTGCTGAAGATATCGAAGGTGAAGCTCTTGCAACACTTGTGGTAAACAATCTTAGAGGAACAGTTAAAGCAGCTGCATGTAAGGCTCCTGGTTTTGGAGATAGAAGGAAAGCTATGCTTGAAGATATTGCAATCTTAACTGGCGGTACTGTGATATCTGAGGAAGTCGGACTTTCCCTCGAAGGTGCAACTATCGAAGACTTAGGAACAGCAAAAAGAGTGTCATTAGACAAAGACAATACGACTATCGTTGATGGTGCCGGTGATCAAAAAGCCATCGTTTCAAGAGTGAACCAAATTAGGACTCAAATAGAAGATACTTCTTCTGATTACGACAGAGAAAAACTACAAGAACGAGTTGCAAAACTTGCTGGCGGAGTTGCTGTCATTAAGGTAGGAGCTGGCTCTGAAATAGAGATGAAAGAAAAGAAAGCAAGAGTTGAAGATGCTTTGCATTCTACAAGAGCTGCAGTAAAAGAGGGTATTGTTCCTGGTGGAGGTGTTGCTTTAGTAAGAGCGCTTGAGTCACTTACAAAACTCAAAGGCGATAATGATGATCAAAATGTTGGCATCAATATTGTTAGAAAAGCATTTGAAACTCCATTAAGACAAATTGCTGCAAATGCTGGTGAAGAATCATCTGTTATTGTTGCCAATGTTATTGCTGGTGAGGGATCATACGGTTTCAATGCAGCAAATGGCGAATATGGCGATATGATAGAAATGGGTATTCTAGATCCTGCAAAAGTTACTAGAACTGCGCTTCAAGCAGCTGGTTCAGTTGCTGGAATGATGATTACAACTGAAGCCATGGTAACTGATATGCCACAAGATGACTCTGCTTCACCTGCTATGCCAGATATGGGCGGAATGGGCGGCATGGGTGGAATGCCTGGCATGATGTAAGTCATTCTTATGATTTAAAAAAAACGGGGTTTATTCCCCGTTTTTTTTTGCAAGATATATAATTATTTAATCACAACTTTAATTTTAGGAGTTTGAATATGGAAGCGTATCTTGGAACAGTGCTAATCAGATTTGCTCACATTCTTTTCGGAGTGCTTTGGATAGGCCTGCTTTATTATTTTAATTTTGTCCAAACAGAGTACTTTAAAGAATCAGAAGCTTCAGCTAAGTCTGATGTTGTTCAAAAATTAGTCCCAAATGCCTTATGGTATTTTAGATGGGCTGCGGCATTTACATTTTTAACTGGTCTATATCTTTTGTATTGGCTGAGCATCACTGTGAATATTGGTATTGTGCTTGGCGCACTCATGGGAACTTTAATGGCTGCTAATGTTTGGTTTGTGATTTGGCCCAACCAAAAGAAGGTTATTGCAGGTGCTCCTGATGCAGCAGATGCTGGTGCCAAAGCTGGACTAGCATCCAGAACTAACACTCTTTTTTCATTGCCTATGCTTTATTTGATGGTTTTTTCTGCTCATGGCGGAAGTTTGCCAATGATTGCTGCTACAGATATGACGGGTCTATGGGTAGGAATAGCAATTATTGTGCTGATTGAGGCTAATGCATTATTTGGAAAAATGAATCCACTCATTACGTCCGTCAAGGCAGTAATTCATTCCGGACTGCTACTTACACTTGTATTTGGTATCTTGGTTCATTATTTATAATTTTTTTATAAACATAAGGGGAGTTTAACTCCCCTTTTTTTTGATCTTAACTTTTGTAATAGAGTTTTCTTCAATACCCAAAATCTCTATTCTATAACCATTAATTTCCAAACAAACATTTTCTTGAGGAATTTGATCCAAGTAATCAGTAATTACACCATTCAGAGTTTTTGATCCTTCCTCATCTATATCCCAGCTCATAAAGCTATTCAATTCCCTGATTTTTGAATTTCCATCAGCTATTACCGACCCATCTTTTTTTCTTAGAAAACCTTTCTCTAAATCAGCTCTTGCAGCACCAAACTTACCGACAATTTCATTAAAAATATCTTCCATTGTTAGCAAGCCTTGAATCTCACCATATTCATCCACCACCAATCCAAGATTATTATCTTGATTTTGAAATTGATTTAGTTGAACAGAGAGGGTTGTACTTTGAGATATAAAAGTTGTCTCTAATAAAAGATTTTTTATGTCCAGTTGATCTTCAAGAGCTTCTATAAATTGATGCGAATCTTTAAGATGCAACATTCCAATAACACTATCAATAGATTTTTTAAATACAGGAAGCCTGCTGTAGTATGAGGAGGCTATGATTTTTTGAGCTTCTTCGATACTTTGCGTAATATCTATTCCTATAATCTCTGCATGTGGGGTCATAATATCTTCAACAGTTAACTCTTCCATCCCCAAAATTGATGAGAGCATCTCGCGAGATTGATTGGGGATTAAATCACCATGTTCTTCCAATAGAGTTCTTAACTCATCTGAATTTAAATTATCATTTGAAGCTGACTCCATTGGATCCACATTAAATGCATTTAATATTCTGGAGCTAACAATATTTGTTAACCATACTAAAGGTTTAAAGAGGACAACCATTACTTTTAATAGCCAGGAAGATTTAGTTGCAAAATTTTCAGGATAAACACTTGCGATTGTTTTAGGAGTTATCTCAGAAAAAATTAATATTACTATAGTTAAAATCACCGAGCCCAACAAAACATTTCCATCAAAATAATCAATCATTATTATTGTTACTATTGCAGAGGCTAATATATTGGCAAAATTATTACCTATAAGGATTGAAGAAAGCAAAATGTCTGGTCTTTGCAGGAGCTTAAGAGCTCTTCTTGCACCTTTTGCATCCTTAGAAAGATTGCGTAATTTAATTTTATTGGATGCCATCATTCCTGTTTCAGAACCTGATGAAAATGCTGAAAAAATAAGCAGCACAAATACAGCTAGCAGCAAGAAATAAATAGAGTTAGTGGTCAAGAAGGTCTATAAGTAGTTTATTAAAATGATTGTGTTACCAAAATATGCCAGAAGGACCATGGCAAAAGAAATAATAGTTCCTCTTACTGCATATCGAACCTTAAGGTGAGCGTATTTTACCCCTAAAAACGTCAGCATATAAATTATTAAAGCAAATGAGGTAAAAACAATCTTAAAGATTAATTCTATATCTAGTTCACCAAGCACCATAAGTCCAGAAACTAAGGAGAGAACTATTCCTAAAAGCCCGCAACCAATTAATATGAATATTTCGTTATATTCTCTTTCTACAGATTTTGTATTAGAGCCTATTTCACCTTTCTTAATTTTTGTAATGTGCCTTTCTAGAAGTGTTGTTTCAAAAAAAGTAACCATTAATATAACGATGCTAAAACTAGTAACTGAGACGTGAAGTGCCAAAATTGATAAGCCTTTTGATGAAATCATTAAGCTTGTAACAAGAATTAAGGCTAAAAATAACCCTATATACACTTGTTTTGAGGAAGTTAATGCAGCTCTAGAAATAAAATATGCTACTAGAGCAATCAATGTTGTTATTGGAAATGACACAATCTTATCTATTTTTGTAATCTTTATATATTAACACTATCAAATTCGTCAAGGTTAACCTAAAATACAAACCTTTTTACAAATACAAATAATAATATTTAAATATGGTAGTAGTTAGACTTGCAAAGAGTGGAGCCAAAAAAAACCCTTATTACTTTATAACGGTTGCCGATTCCAGAAAACCTAGAGATGGAGCATTCATTGAGCGCCTAGGCTTTTTTAATCCGTCAGCTAAAGGGTCTGAGGAAAGAATGAGATTTAATACTGATAGGTTAGATCACTGGATTGCACAGGGTGCTCAGCTTTCAGATAAGGTTAAAGAATTAGCAAAAGATGCCAGACTATCACCAGATGATCTTCAAACCAAGCTTGATACAAAAAAAGAGAAGACGCTGAAGACGAATCTTCAGATGATGAGAAAAAATAGCTCAGTAGATCTTTCACTTTTCATCCTCATTGCTAAAATAGGCAAAACACGAGGCCTCAAGGGCGAGTTTTTTCTTAGGTCATTTTCTCAAAACCCAGAAACACTTTTTTCCTTTAAGAAATTCTATGCTCTTTCATCCTCAACAATGGATGAAGTTCATTTTGAATTCATGAAACAAGTTAATGCAAATATTATTGCAAAACTAAAATCTATCGATGATATAGATGCAGTTAAAGAGTTCGGTCAAAAGGATATATTTATTCTTAAATCAGAGCTGCCAGAATTAGAAGTTAATGAAGCTTATTGGTTTGAGCTAGAAGGAATGCAGATTATAAACCTTGAAGGGCAAAGTCTTGGGCAAGTCCAAGAGGTAAATAATTTTGGTGCTAGTGATGTGCTTATGGTTCGATTACCTAACCAAAAGAAAAAAGATATTCTAATACCATTTATCAAAAATAGAGTAATTATCTCAATAAATAAATTAGAAAATTCAATTTTAGTTGACTGGCAAGAAGATTATTAAGCTATATGAATATAAATATTATTACTTTATTTCCAGAAATTTTTGATGCGTTAAATTTTGGCTTACTTGGTCAAGCTATAGATAGGGAAGATATTAGAATTAATATTATTAATTTACGAAATTATCAGCTTAACAAGCATGGTCAGGTTGATGATAAGCCATATGGCGGAGGAGAGGGTATGGTGCTTATGGCAGAACCTTTGGTGAAGTCACTGAATGATATCCCAACTAATATCCTGGGTAAGGTCATTAACTTATCTCCGCAGGGCAGTCTTTTATGCCATAAAAAAGCTAAAGAGCTATCTTTAATTGAAAACATAACAATTATCTCAGGAAGATATGAGGGAATTGATGAAAGATTTATTACACAATATGTTGATGAAGAAATTTCAATTGGTGATTTTGTATTAAGCGGAGGAGAATTTGCTGCATTGACTCTAATAGATTCCTTATCAAGATTTATTCCGGGAGTAATTGGTAATAAGAAATCTGTTGAGCAGGATTCATTGAGTCAGGGACTTTTAAAAGGACCAGTATTTACAAGACCAGAAAATTTTAACTCAGAATTAGTTCCAGAGATATTATTATCTGGAGATCATCAAAAAATACAAGAATGGAGAGAGAATCAAGCTTTTATTAGAACTTATGAAAGAAGGCCTGACTTATTAAAAAGTTTAAAATTAACAAAAAAACAAAAAAAACTCTTGGAAGATTTGTCTTCTAAGCGTATCCTATAGCTCATTTTTTAGGCAAAATCATGGCAGACAAAGATAACGAAAATTTAGATGCAACAACAACTGAAAGTGTTGATGCGCAAGAAACTGTTTCAGAGGACGCTTCATCTGAAGATGCATCTGTTGAGGCAATAGAACCTTCCGAAGCTGCCCCTGAAGAGTTGGTGGCTGAAGAATCATCTGCTGAGGAAGCTCCTGCAGAAGAAGTGCCTGCAACAGATGACCTGCCAGAAGAAATTGTTAATATAACAACTGACGAAAAAACACCTGCACAAATAATTGAATCATTTGAGGCAAGTCAATTAAAAGATGATATTCCATCATTTAGACCTGGTGATACGGTTGTTGTATCTGTGAAAGTAAGAGAGGGAGACAGAACTAGGCTTCAAGCTTTTGAAGGCGTAGTTATGAATATCAAAAATGCTGGTTTAAATTCTGCTTTTATAGTTAGAAAAATTTCGAGTGGCATTGGAGTTGAAAGAACTTTTCAATTGCATAGCCCAATGATTGATTCTATTTCAGTTAAAAGAAAAGGTGATGTCAGGCAAGCTAAGCTTTATTACCTAAGAGAAAGATCTGGAAGATCTGCAAGAATCAAAGAAAGATTAGACTAATTTTATGTCCTCTGACCTAAAAAAGGATCTATTAGTAGATTCTTTTTTATCAACTCTTCGTCTTGAAAAGGGCTTATCTGAAAATACCATAAAAGCTTATTCAAATGATTGTCGTGCTTTTAACAAATGGTTGTTTTTAAATAAGGGATATGAGCCTGCAAGTGCAACCGAAGGAGATATAGAAAATTATCTAAAGTATTTTCAAAGTATTAATCTATCTAATACAACTATTAATAGAAAACTTTCATCCTTAAAACATTTTTTTAATTATCTAAGCAAGAAAAAACTTCTACAATCTAATCCTGTTATTAATATTTCAGGCCTTAAGAATCATAAATCTTTGCCAAAATCTTTGTCAATTATTGACGTAAATTGCTTAATTAATGCTCCAGATTGCTCTAATTTTATTGGATTAAGAGATAGAGCTATGATTGAGCTTATGTATGCAACAGGAGTAAGAATAAGCGAGCTTATTAATTTAAAATATAGCAATATTGATTTAAATCGGTCCCTAATAAAAGTAATGGGTAAGGGTGGGAAGGAGCGAATGATTCCCTTTGGAGACGATGCTCTTTCATGGCTAATTGATTACATTGAGTTTAGACGAAAAAATAATTTATCTCTTAATTCACGAGATTTTTTTATTAGTCAACAAGGAAAGAAAATTACACGACAAGCCTTTTGGCATAGGATTAAGGCATATCTAAAAATAACAGGCCTTTCCATGGATATTTCTCCTCATACTCTTAGACATGCATTTGCAACCCATTTGTTAAATAATGGTGCAGACCTTAGATCTGTTCAAATGTTATTGGGCCATAGTGACCTCTCCACAACTCAGATATATACTCATATTGCCAAACAAAGGCTAAGTGAAATGGTTAAACAACATCACCCAAGAGGTTAATTTTTGATGAAAATAATATTACTAATATCGGTCTTAATTTTTGCATCAAATATAAAATCTGATGAGCTTTCAATTTCTTCTAAGATAAATGCAGTTCTCCCAGAAGGAATAAGCGTTCAAAGTGTGAAAGAATCTCAGTTAGAAGGTTTGTATATAGTTGATATTGGAGATTTGCAACCAATTTATGCTTCTAAAAGTGGAGACTTCTTTTTTTATGGAGAGTTATACGCTGTAAATGGAAACATGCTGCAAAATACCACTAAGGATGAAATAAATTTAAAACGAAAAAGTATCTTAAATAATGCCCTGTCTGAAGATGACTTTATTAGTTTTAAATCTACAAATGAAAAACATAGAGTTACTGTTTTCACAGATGTGGATTGTGGGTACTGTAGAAAATTGCATAATGAGATCGGAGACTTCAATAATCTGGGTATCACAGTTAATTATGTTGCATTTCCTAGATCAGGGTTAAATTCAGTTTCCTTTAATAAAATTGTTACAGCCTGGTGCTCAAAAGATCCTAAAAATATTTTAACCAAAATGAAACAAGGCAAAGATGTTCAGGTATCAATGTGTCAAGATAACCCTGTTGAAAATCATTTTCTTCTTGGTCAAAAGATTGGCATTACAGGCACTCCGGCTATAATTAAGTCAAATGGAGAGTTGCTTCCGGGATATCTTTCTCCAGAAGAGTTATTAACTAGATTAAATTAAATATGGCTAAATTAAAAATAGGTATTTGCGGTTGGGGAAACGTTGCAACTGGATTATATGAGCAATTGGTTAATGGAGATAAAATTTATGATGATTGGCAGATTTGCTGTATTGGTGCTAGACGTGACAACCCAAAATGCGATCCGGGCTCAGTAAAAATTTTAAGAGACATTTTTGCAGTAGCTGATGAAGATATAGATGTTCTTGTTGAATTAATCGGCGGCGTTGAAACAGCTAAAGATTTAATTACTCAAGCTTTGAAATCAGGCAAGCATGTTGTAACTGCAAATAAAGCAGTAATTTTTGAACATGGTGAAGAGCTGATTAATCTAGCAATTGAAAACAATGTGAAGCTACTATTTGAATCCGCAGTTTGCGCTGGCACTCCTTCTATAAAGATGCTTTCAAATGATTTAACTGCAAATAAAATTTCTAAAGTTGCAGGTATGCTAAATGGGACAACAAATTTTATATTAAGCAATATGGAAGAGGGTGCTTCTTATGAATCTGTTTTGCAGGAAGCTAAAGAAAAAGGATACGCGGAACCAGATCCAAGTTTAGATGTTAACGGAACTGATGCGGCTCACAAGATTGGAATCCTTGCAGCCTTAGCATTTAATAGCGACCTTCCTGCATCAGACTTTCATATTGAAGGCATAGAAAATATTCAATCACAGGACTTTGTATATGCAAATGATTTTCACATGACGGTTAAGCATTTAGCTGTTGCAAAATTAAATGACAAAGGGATTGAGCTAAGAAGCCATCCTGTAATGCTAAATAAAGATTCAAGCTTGGCAGGACTAAAGGGAGTTAGGAATGGTATTCAATTTGATACAAGCCTGCTAGGTGAATTTCATGTTGCTGGATCTGGAGCCGGAAGAGAATCAACAGCATCTGGTTTAATTTCTGACTTATTCGCGCTTTCAAAATCGAATGGATCTTCTCCAATGCAATATCCAGACTTCTCTAAAAAACCTGACTTGATGAACTTCGATGATTTAATTTTTAAATATTATGTTTATTTGGAAGTTGAAGATGAGCCTGGCGTTTTAGCATTAATCAGTAAAATATTTGCAGATCATGGGATTGGTTTTGACAAGGTTATTCAAAAGGATCAGTTAGAAAATAGCAATGTTCCTGTTGTAATTTTTACAGATCCAATTATTGAAAGTGAGATGCAAATTGCATTAAAGGATTTAGACAATCATCCAGTTATTCTAAATTCTAAAATTATTAGAATTGAGGAACTTTAATGCTTTTTCATTCAACGAGAGGCAAAGACTCTGATAAAGATTTTGCATCAATTTTAATACAAGGTCTTGCTGATGATGGTGGTCTATTCATGCCAGATCACTGGCCACAAGTTGATTTAGAGCAAATCAAGTCACAATCATCATTTATAGAAATAGCTAAATGCATTGTGCCGTTATTTACCTCATCGTCGTTCTCTCATGAGGAGACAATGAGTATCGTTGAATCAACTTGGCATAATTTTGAGCATCAAGATTTAATTAATATAAAAAAATTTGATTCAGTATCTATTCTTGAGCTTTTTCACGGACCTACTGCAGCATTTAAAGATTTTGGACTTCAGCTAGCAGCAGCTTTTTTTAATAGGGTCTTAGAGTCTGAAAATAAAACTGCAATTGTTCTGGGAGCAACATCAGGTGATACAGGTCCAGCAGCAATTGATGCTTGCAAGAATTACAGCAGAATCAAGAGCTTTATCATGCTTCCAAATGGAAATATGTCTGAGGTGCAGAGAAGACAAATGAGCACTATCAAAGCTTCAAATGTTTTTGCCTTAAGAGTTAACGGAACATTTGATGATTGCCAAGACCTAGTGAAGCTCGCTTTTAAAAAACGCGATTTTTTGAACACTGATCAATATTTATTAGCAGTTAATTCAATTAACTGGACTCGAATTATTGGTCAAATTTGCTATTACTTTTATGCATATAATCAATTGCATCAAATGGGCAATTTAAATTTCTCTATCCCAACTGGAAATTTTGGCAATGTATTTGCTTGCTACTCTGCACATAAAATGGGACTGCCAATCAATAAGATATCTGTTGCCGTCAATAATAATGATATCTTGCATCGTTTTTTTAGCGAGAATGATTATTCAAAGCAACTTGTTCATGAAACGATTTCTCCTAGTATGGACATAAGTGTTGCCAGTAATTTTGAAAGATTGGCATATGATCTTTTCTTGGACAGAGATTCAACTAAATGCGCAATGATGTTTAATAATTTTCCAAATAATCCTATTGAGCTTGATAGCGAAACGTGGCAAAAGAAAGATAATCTCTTTTATTCAAGCAAAGTTAATGACTTGGATACTACAACAATGATTCAAGAAATATATCAATCAAGTGGATATATCTTAGATCCGCATACTGCTGTTGCAGCATTTGAAGCTTTCAAGAAAAGCGATCAAGGCAATCATTATGTCGTGCTATCTACCGCTCATCCAGCAAAATTTCCCAAAATTTACGAAGAATTAGGTATTGAAATTAAACCATTACCATTAGCATTAAGCGGTCTATTTGAAAAAGAAGAGACTCTTTATTCCTTGAATGCTGATTACGATGAAATTATCAACTTTATTAACCTGAATAACTAATTATTTAATTTATGAATATACCAAAGATAGTCAAAGCATCTTCAAAAGATTTGGAACGTGTAAAGGGAGTTCTCAAGCTAGGCTTCGCCTCAGATGCTCTAATTAGGTGGGTGTTTCTTGATCCATCCTCATACTTAAAATGCTTTGACATCTGGATGGAGGAATTTTCAAAAATTGCCTTTGAAAATAATATTGTCTTTTCAGAAGAAAATTTCCACGGATCCTCTCTCTGGCACCCACCAGGAGCTAAGTTTGATAGCTCAGTATTATCTCCAACTTTTGAATATATTCCCTCTGATCGAATTGAAGAGGTTGTAAGTTTTTTTGAGGAATTTGAGCAATATCATCCTGAGGATGCTTGGTATTTAGCATTTATTGCAGTTGATCCAGCGATGCAAAGAAAAGGTATTGGGTCTTTTTTACTCAAAGAAGCATTGCAAATGATAGATCAAAGAGGTGATAGGGCTTATTTAGAAGCATCCAATGAGCAGAATAAGGCTTTGTATGAAAGACACGGCTTTGTTGAAATTGGAAGAGTTCAATTTGAAAACTCTCCTCCTGCATTTCCCATGATCAGAGAGGCAAAATAAACGCATTTCAAATGCTTTAGATATATGTTTTAATTTTTTACTTATATTATAAATGGAGTAAAAAAATGAAAAATCTAATTCTTACCTTTTTGATAACTTTTTTATCAGTAAATACTTATTCAATTGATATTAATGGAGAAGCTTATGCATTTACTGGAAATGTTTCTTCAATAACACTTAATGAGTCCGGAGGAGTAATTAATGCAGTCGGGCAAACTGGACAATATGGAAAAGTTTGGCTGACCTATAATCTCAAAGCAGACAATCCAGGCAATCCTAATCAAGGTTCTTTTTCAGGTAGAGCAACAGCAATCGATGAAAATGGCAATCGAAATGGTGCTAGCAGGCAAGGAGTATGGGAAAGAAAGGGCACAGTGATGCATTTTAGATCTTTAGATGATGTGTCCGATGGAAATCAGTATCTCTGCATTACCGCAATCAACTTAATTAATGACTCTTTAAAAATGAGTTTCTACTCAACGAAGTAAATCTTTATTCCCGTAACTGTTTCATAGACTCGCTAAAAATATTAAAATGCGAGTCTATGGAAACAGGTGAAATTAAATCAGCTCTAACTGATCTCCGAGATCGCATGAACGATCTCCGGGGGCATCTTTGACGTTGCTCATAAAGAAAGCTCTCTAGAAATCATAAATAATGAATTGTCTGATGAGTCCACGTGGTCTAATTTAGAACTTTCTCAATCCCTCAATAAAGAAAAAGCAGATTTAGAAAAATTTTTAAATTTTTTTCTATCAGTTGATGAAGCCGTCAATGACAATCTAGATCTATTAGATATTGCGAGTGAAGAATCAGATGACGCTTCAATAAATGAAATTAATGAAGAAACTCAAAATCTAATTTCTAGTGTAGAAGATTTAGAATTTAATAGAATGTTCTCTAATAAAATGGATCCTAATTCAGCATTTATTGATATCCAATCGGGCTCAGGTGGAACTGAAGCACAAGACTGGGCCGATATGCTTCTTAGAATGTATACAAAATGGGCCGAAAAGCATGAATTCTCTGTTTCAGTTATTGAGCATTCTCCTGGAGAGGTTGCCGGAATCAAATCAGCATCATTACTGATTAAAGGAAGCTATGCCTATGGCTGGCTTAGAACTGAAACAGGAGTCCATAGATTGGTGCGGAAGTCGCCTTTTGATTCAGGCAGTAGAAGGCATACATCTTTTGCATCTGTATTTATTTCCCCAGAAATTGATGACTCAATTGAAGTTGAATTAAATCCTGCCGATGTTCGAATTGATACCTACAGAGCGTCCGGAGCCGGGGGCCAACATGTTAATAAAACAGATTCAGCTGTGCGTTTAACTCATGTTCCTTCAGGAACGGTTGTGCAGTGTCAAAATGATCGATCTCAACATAAAAATAAAGATAATGCATTTAAGCAACTAAAATCAAAATTATATGAACTAGAATTACAAAAACAGAAAGATGAGCAGCAATTATTAGAAGATAGTAAATCTGATATTGGCTGGGGAAGTCAAATTCGTTCATATGTTTTAGATCAATCTCGCATTAAAGACTTAAGAACAAACGTTGAAAGTGGTAATATCTCTTCAATCCTAGACGGAGATATAGATATTTTTATTAAAGCCAGTCTAACCCAAGGAGTATGAATGAGTGATTCAAATATTGGCGGCGAAGCCTCTATCTTAGAAGAAAGACGAAGAAAGCTTGAAGAGCTTAGAGAGCAGAATATAGCTTTTGTAAACAGTTTCACTCCTGCTAACAAGGCCCAAGAATTGCATGATTCCTATGGTCATTTGAACAAAGAAGAGCTTGAAGATAAAAAAATAACTAATCTATCAGTTGCAGGAAGAATAGTTCTAAAAAGAGTCATGGGTAATGCCAGTTTTATAACTATAAGAGATGGCTCAGGCGATATCCAAGCTTACATTAGCAAAAATAATATAGCTCCAGATTTGTATAAAAATTTTAAATCGTGGGACCTTGGAGATATTATCGGCATTAAGGGCAATCTATTTAAAACTAAAACAGAAGAACTGACAGTTGAAGTTCATTCAATTGTCTTAATCACTAAATCGTTAAGACCTATGCCTGAAAAACATAAAGGTTTGGCTGATATTGAAATTAAATATCGCCAAAGATATCTAGATTTGATGAGCAATCCTGAATCAAAGGAAGTTTTTATTAAGCGTTCTCAAATTGTGTCCTCTATCAGAGCTTCAATGCTGGCCGATAATTTTCTTGAAGTCGAAACACCTATGATGCACTCCATTCCTGGGGGAGCTGTAGCTAAACCCTTTATCACTCAACATAACGCTCTCGATAGGGAGCTCTTTTTAAGAATTGCGCCTGAACTTTACCTCAAAAGGTTGTTGGTTGGTGGTTTTGATAAGGTATTCGAAATTAATAGAAGCTTTAGAAATGAAGGCCTATCAACGAGGCATAATCCAGAATTTACTATGTTAGAGTTTTACGCAGCATTTGCTACATTTGATGGAACGATAGACTTCACTAAGAATATTATTCAGTCAGCGTCGGAGGCAATTGGAAATAGTAATCAAATAGAATGGGATGGTGACAAAATAGATCTTTCTAATTTTTCAACTAAAACTCTTAATGATCTAGTGTTAGAGCATAATTCTGAGCTGAGCAGAGCTCATTTAAATGATTTGGAAAAGCTTAGAAGTTATTCTCAATCAATCAAAGTACCATATAAGGACTCATGGGGAGTTGGAAAGGTTTTATTAGAAATTTTTGAAAAATCAGTTGAAGCCAATCTCATTCAACCAACTTTTGTAACAGAGTATCCTGTTGAGGTTTCACCTTTATCTAGAAGAAATAATGAAAATTCATCTATCGCAGACAGATTTGAGTTATTTATTGGTGGCAAAGAAATCGCTAATGGCTTCTGCGAGTTAAATGATCCTGATGACCAGGCCGAAAGATTCCGGGCACAGGTTACAGCTAAAGCAGATGGTGATGACGAAGCTATGGGCTTTGATGAAGATTACATCACCGCTTTGGAACATGGTATGCCCCCTGCAGTAGGAGTTGGCATTGGAATAGATAGACTGGTTATGATGTTAACCAATCAAAGCTCAATTAGAGATGTTATTTTATTTCCTCAATTAAAATCTTGAATGGTTACCACCTATACTTTTCAAAATTTTCAGGGTTAGCCCAGCCTTCCGGATTATTCCAGCCTCGCTTATTGTTATAAGTTTTTAGGTTATATGAATAGACCCTTGCTTGAGTTATCTCAATATCATGATTAAAACCTAGTTCTAAAAAGTTTTGATGCTCACTATCGTCTTGCTTTGCCTTCAAAATTAATATTTTTTGGGCAAGAATATTCTTTATTATGCCAATTTGGGTTTTTGATATCGGTATGTCATCAAAAATTATGCATAGGTCACTAGATTCAGCACTATTGGAGTCAAGATTGGCAAGGTCCATAATGGCTAAACTGTTTAAAGAGTCTTCACACAGATTTGCAAAAGAGCTTAAATCTTTTTTTGTTATAGCTAAAACTGATGAGACCTCTTCGTTGTGGATGACCTTTAGAAGAAAATCATTTAATCCACTTTTACTCATTTATGTTAATAGATCCTCAACTGCAGACCTTTCATCAATTAGCTCGTCAGTTGAAATTTTTATTTTTTCTTTCGCAAATTCAGACAATATAATATCTCTTACAATCTCCACTTTTCCATCTGGAGTAGTCATCAAAGGCATGC
This sequence comes from Gammaproteobacteria bacterium, assembly GCA_045564035.1. GTDB lineage: Bacteria > Pseudomonadota > Gammaproteobacteria > Magnimaribacterales > D2472 > D2472. The sequence goes on from JBJLIA010000021.1 coordinate 40,133, forward strand.
CGCAAATAATTCCTTTAGGCAGATCATAACTTCCATCCGAAATTACAGCTGCGCTAAAACACTCTCCAGACTGAGTAGGTCTCTCACAAGCCATAACAGTATCTAAAGCGGCTTTTGCGGCTGACGTAGCAGAGGAGGCTCCTCTAGAATCAATAACAGTCTTACCTCGTTGTTGAACAACCGGCAAAAAATCATTCTCTACCCAATCCATGTCATCAATGAGATCTTTTCCTGATGTCCCATTAACCATGATATTTTCAAAATCAGGATACATGGTCGGACTATGATTGCCCCATATAATCATTTTGCTAATTTCTCTAATTCCAGTATTAATTTTTTTAGATAAGACCGATTTTGCTCTGCTCGAATCTAACATCGTCATTGCCATCCATAATTGAGACTCATTGTTAGCAGCATGCCTGCCAATCAGAGCGTTTGTATTTGCAGGATTTCCAACAACTAAGATTTTTGCGTCCGATTTTCCAAACTTACCAATTGCTTGGCCCTGGCCTACAAAAATACCACCATTGATTTGAAGCAAGTCAGCTCGCTCTTCAATTTTTTTACCATTGAAAACAATTCCTCTAGGAATACTTCCCACCAAGAGAAACCAGTCTGCATCTTGGGCAGCTTCTTCAAAGTTTGCTGTGTAATTCACATTTCCCATATTCGGAAAGTTAGAATCCTCTAGTTCCATTACTAGGCCCTCTAACTTATCCACTACTTGAGGGATTTCTACTAATTCAAGATCAACAATTTTATCTCCAAAAGTATGTCCATCTACCAATCTTGGTATCAAAGAATAACTGATTTGTCCCGCTGCACCAGTTACAACAACTTTCACTCTATCTTTCATAAAAATCCTTAAAAATTATTTTTATCTATTATATTCCGAAACGTTAAATTAATTCGTGGACCAATCACTTTTTGTGTCTTTTTTATTGAATGTTGCCAATTTTTTTGAGTTTTACCGTCAATCAATATTAAACAGCCATGAGATTGAGGAATGGATAGAGTTTCTTTGGTAATTTTATTTCTAAATACTAGATCTCTCTCACTGCCAAAGGAAATCGAGGCTATTGTAGGACTGGGGCCAAGCTCCTTTTCATCATCAGCATGCCATCCCATTGAATCTTTGCCATCCCTATAATAATTTACAAGCACAGAATTAAAATCTATCTGAACTTCTTGATAAATTTTTTCTCTAATAATTTTTAAATCTTTAGTCCAATCTTGCCGATTTAATTTTTTACCCGAATACTTATAGTCACACCCTTTATCGCCTACCCAGCACTGTAATCTGGGAATTAATGTGTCTTTGCCAAACATTTTAATTACCATTGACTTCCAAGGAAGCCTGGCTATTAATTTCTCAAGCAATTGATTGGAATCAGTTGGATTAAAAAAATTATCTTTGATTCGAATTTTTAGATCGTTGTGCGCTACAATTTCATTCTTCATAAGAGAGTTAGTATAGATATGTTTTCATTAAATCCAATTAGTCAAATCAATGAGTAAAGTTTTAATTGTTGGAGGAGGGCATGCTGGAGCTAACACAGCTTTTGCATTAAGAAAAGACGGCTTTGATGGTGAAATAACTATTATCAGTGATGAGGGCTACCTTCCTTATCATAGACCTCCACTTTCGAAAGATTTTTTGAAACAAAATCTAGCAATCGAAAAGTTAAGCTTTAAATCTGCTAATTTCTACGAAGAGCAAAATATCTCTATTAATTTAAATACTCAAATCGATTCCATTGATTTAGAATTCAATCATGCTACTACAAAAGACGTATCTTTTAATTTTGACTATTTAGTTTTTGCTACAGGAGCATCTCCTAGACTATTACCAATGGAAAACTCGGATGCTAAAAACTTATTTTACTTGAGGCAAATAACAGATGTTTTATCGATACAGGAGTCAATTAGTTCAGCCAAGAATATAGTATTAATTGGGGGAGGTTACATAGGGCTTGAAGTCGCTTCGGCAATGATTGAGCTTGGTCTTAATGTTATTATTTTGGAGGCAGAAGATCGCATTCTTCAAAGAGTCACAAGCCCAGAAGTTTCAAATTTTTATAACCATTTTCATAGCAAAAAAGGCGTTGAAATAATTTGTAATGCAAGAGTTAGCAGTTTAAATGCAGAAAATAAAATGATTAACTCAGTATCCTTAGAGACTGGTGAGAATATTTCTGCTGATATTGTTTTAGTGGGTATCGGAGCAATCCCCAATACACAACTTGCTGATTCTATTGGCTTAGACTGCAGCAATGGAATCAAGACTGATCAATATTGCAGAACCTCTGTTCCGAATATTCTCGCAGTAGGTGATTGCACCTCTTCATTTAATACTCTTTTCAATAAGGAAGTGCGACTTGAAAGTGTGCCAAATGCTTTAGCGCAAGCCAAAGTTGCAGCCTCCTCAATTATTGGCAATGAGTTAATCAATAATGAGTTGCCGTGGTTTTGGTCTGATCAATACGATCTAAAGTTACAAATGGCCGGCTTATCAATTGGTTATGACGAATGTCATATTATCGGTGATATTAATTCTGCAGAATTTGTAGCATGTTATGGCAAAGATGGACAATTAATTGCAGTTGATAGTGTTAACCAATCCAGACAGTTTATGTTATTTAAAAAAGCTCTTGGCAATGGCTTTCATCTGGATATGAGTCTTATAAAAGATAAAAATTTTCAACCTGAGTCGATTTTTTCGGGCTCAAATTAGTTAAAATAAATTAAATAACTCGGAGATAATTATGAGCATAAGATTTGATGACAAAGTAGTAATCGTAACAGGCGCAGGCGGAGGCCTTGGAAAGCAACATGCTCTTGAGTTTGCAAGAAGAGGGGCAAAAGTTGTTGTCAATGATCTTGGAAGCGCTGTTGACGGCTCAGGAGGTTCGAGTGATGCAGCCAATGCGGTTGTAGAAGAAATTAAAGCTGAAGGTGGAGAGGCAATAGCAAATGGTTCAAGCGTTGCGGATCAGGAGGGAGTATCTAAAATGGTTACTGAAACCATGGATAAATGGGGTCGAATAGATATTTTAGTTAACAACGCAGGAATTTTAAGAGATAAGAGTTTTCATAAAGTTACAATTGAAGAATTTAATCAGGTCATGGATGTTCACTTTCAAGGTAGCTTTTATACCTCTCATGCTGTTTATCCAATTATGCGAGAGCAAAATTTTGGCAGAATAATTTTTACTACTTCCTCAGGCGGACTTGTTGGAAGTTTTGGCCAAACAAATTACGGTGCAGCAAAAATGGCTATGATCGGCTTGATGAATTGCTTGAAGATAGAGGGCCAAAAATATAATGTCTTCTCAAGTGCTGTTTCTCCAGTTGCTTTATCGAGAATGACAGAATCTTTAATGCCAGATGGTCTTGGAGAGCGATTTTTGCCTGAATATGTAACTCCGGCTGTCATCTATCTTGCCAGTGAAGAGAGTCAAAATGGAGCGATCATTGGCGCTGGTGCGGGTGTATTTACCAGATTCAGAATTTTAGAAACAATGGGTCTAGCTCTCGGAACTGGAGATGACATGACTCCAGAGAATATAGCAGCCGGTTGGGATTCAATCTCTGATCTAGATGATGCAAGAGAGTTATTCAGCGGCCCCGAACAAACTATGAAAATTCTTGAGCAAGCAGATAAATCTTAAGCTGAAAAACTTTCTCTTTGAGACATTAGCTTAGTATGTCTTTTAATTTCCGGATAGTCTTTAAGCTCTAGACGATTTAAACCTATAAAAAAATCTGTTGTTGTGATCATTTGAATATCTGCAAATGTATACCTATCGCCGGCTACAAATTCTGATTCTGACAGCACACTATTAAAATATTTAAGGGATTTAATTCCTATATTTAATTGAGTTTCACCATAATCTTTATTCTGCACTTCTAGCTTAGACATAGCAGGATGAAGGTGCCTAAACCCCATCGCTAAAGGAATCATAAGTTCGTTAAATACCCGAGCTTGCCACATTTCAATTGATGCTATCTCAATAGGATTTTCTCCAAACAAGTTAGGCTCAGGGTAAAGGGCCTCAAGATATCTACATATAGCAGTTGATTCCATAATTACTGTTTCGTCATCAAGTTGCAGGGCTGGAATTCTTGAGTTTGGTGAAATCGATCGATATTCAGGTGTCTTATGCTCACCTTTCATTATGTCAATTTCAACCATTTCAATATCAATAATATTTTTTTCAGCCATAAACATTCTTACTTTTCTAGGGCTGTTAGCCATTTTATTATCATACAATTTCATTTTTTTTCTTCCCCAGCTTTTTTATTATTGTAATAACCCTTAAATGCTATATATGTTTGAATTAGATTTGCGATAACAAAAGCAGGTAAATCAACTAAAAGAAAAACTAAAGCACCTGCAAACCTGCTGATTCCTGTCAAAATATATCCATTCAGTCTAGTTTCATGCTTTACAGAGCTGACCAAAGCAAGGCTCAGGATGCTAAGCACTAAAATTATCCACTGACCATATTGCAAGAATCCTTCAATCACGATGTCTCACCTTTAGCTAATTCAAGATTATTTTTTTCAGCATCTGCCCAGTCTCTTGGTAATTTACGTGCAACGATCAAAAAACTAATTACAGAGGGAATAAACATTAGCGAAGTTACAGTCATTGCATATCTAATTGATTCAACGTCACTATAATTTGTGCTAAATAAATCTATCATCCACCCTGAGATACTTGGCCCAAGACCCAATCCAATCATGTTTAAAATAAAAAAGAATAATGCTGTAGACATGGCTCGCATATGGATTGGAGCTAAGGTTTGTGCAATAGCAAAACTAGGCCCTAGATAAATACCCATAAACACTAAAAACAACGACGTAAATATTAAGTTCATTTCCACTGACGGGGACCACCAGGCTGCAATACCAATTGGCAGACATAATGTTATAGATATAGCTGGTAGCCAACCATAAGCTCTGATATCTTTTTTGCCCCACTTATCTGCTAGTCTTGCACCAAAAAATGCTCCACCTGCATAGGTAATACCATTTATAACTCCGAGAATAATTACCAATGTTTGAAAATCAAAACTTGGATCTAGGGTGACAAGATATTTAGTATGAAAAGCAGACTTGGAATAAGATACAAAGGAGCCAAAAGCAATTCCAAAGCACATCGCCCACCAAGCCGGAATTCTAAGAAGGGTTTTAAGGGATTCAATAAAAGGAGGTTTTGCAATTTCTCTTTGATCATTAAATTCCATCGCCCCACGAACAGGCTCACGTATTACTAATTTAACGACTATGGCTAAGAGAACCCCAGTAACTCCCAAAAATACAAAAATCTCCCTCCAATTCACATCATCATTGGATGCGCCTATAAGCGCAGCTGTGACAAAATAAGCAGCCATGACTCCAATAGGTATTCCCATCGCATATACCCCAAGAGCACTTGCTCTTTCTTCTTTCGGATACATATCAGAGATAATGGAATGAGACGGTGGGCTTCCTCCAGCCTCACCAATACCCACTCCCATTCGAGCGAGACCAATCTGTACAAAATTAGTTGCTAGGCCTGTTAAAGCGGTGAAGCCGCTCCAGGTAGCCAAAGCAATTGAAAGTATATTAACTCTATTATATCGATCGGCTAACCAAGCAATAGGTATTGCGACAGTTGTATAAAATACAGCAAATGCCAAGCCAATTAATAAGCCTAATTCTGTGTTAGTTAAAGATAAATCTTCTTGAATAAAGGGAGCCAATATACCGACTATCTGCCTATCAATAAAATTAAATCCGTAGACAATAGTTAGCAATATTAGAACAAAAGTACGATAGCCTTTTGTTGGCTGATTGATATCAGTCATGCATGTCCCCCCAGTTTATGATGCTTAGATTATAGACTAGGGGGGCAGTATTGTGATGATTTAAAGCACTAAGCTTTACATTACTCCCAGTTTAATGCGCCACCAGTTTGATATTCAATCACTCTGGTCTCAAAAAAGTTCTTTTCTTTTCTAAGATCCATAATCTCAGACATCCATGGGAAAGGATTAGTAGCCCCTTTAAACTCCTCCTCTAAACCAATTTGCGTTAAGCGTCTATTGGCGATAAATTGCAGATACTCTTCCATCATTGACGCATTCATTCCAAGGACGCCTCTTGGCATAGTAGCTCTTGCATACATGATCTCAAGCTCTGTTCCTTCTAGGATCATTTGCGCCGCTTCATGCTTCATTTCATCATCCCATAGATATGGATTTTCAATTTTAATTTGGTTGATTACATCTATCCCAAAATTTACATGCATAGATTCATCTCTAAGGATATATTGAAACTGCTCAGCCGTTCCTGTCATCTTATTGCGTCTGCCCATGGATAAAATTTGAGTGAACCCGCAATAAAAGAATATTCCTTCAAGGACACAATAGAAGGCTATTAAGTTTCTTAGAAGCTGTTTATCAGTTTCTGTTGTTCCTGTCTGGAAGGTTGGATCTGATATTTGTTGAGTATACTTGAGGCCCCAAGCTGCTTTCTTGGCCACACTTGGTATTTCTCTGTACATATTGAATATCTCTCCTTCGTCCATGCCAAGTGATTCAATGCAATACTGATATGCATGAGTATGGATAGCCTCTTCAAGACTTTGTCTGAGGATATACTGTCTGCACTCTGGATTAGTGATAAGTCTATACAGAGCTAGGACAAGGTTATTAGCAACAAGTGAGTCTGCAGTTGAGAAGAACCCAAGGTTCCTTTTTACAATAGTTCTCTCATCTTCAGTTAAACCGTCTTCAGATTTCCAAAGGGCAATATCTGCAGTCATGTTTACTTCCTGGGGCATCCAATGATTAGCACTTCCGTCTAGATATTTTTGCCATGCCCAGTCATATTTAAAGGGTACCAATTGATTTAAGTCTGCATTGCAGTTAATCATCGCCTTATCATCTACTTGAACTCTTCCAGCTGTGCCTTGCATTTCATCAAGCTCTTTAATGCCTTCTGACTCATCAAAGTTTTCAATCGCCTTTCTAGCCATTTCAGCTCGAGAGCCTTCCTCGACATTTGTAGGTGTTGATTCATTTTGCGCAGGCACTTCTTGAACTATAGGCTGAGTTTGTTTTACTTCCTCAGCAATAGCACTCTTGATTGCAGGAGCTGCCTGAGCTTCTTCCTTATTATATTCATCCCAATTTAACATTCTATTTCTCCGTTATTTTATTACTGACATGCCTCGCAGTCAGGATCATCCAATGAACATGCCTCTGGCACAGGTGCAGGAGCTCCAAGTTCATGAGGAACTTCTGGCGCTGCTTGAGCTTGAGCACTTACAGCATTTAGGGTGCCTTGATTGATAGTTGATTTTTCTGTTGTTGTTGCGGCTATAGACCTCAAATAATAGGTTGTTTTTAAACCTGAGTACCACGCCATTCTGTATGTGAGGTCTAGTTTTTTACCATTAGCATTGCCGATATATAGGTTTAATGATTGAGCCTGATCTATCCATTTTTGCCTTCTGCTTGCAGCCTCAACAATGTACTGGGGTTCAACTTCAAATGCGGTTGAAAAAAGTTTTTTAATATCTTCAGGAATTCTTGATATCTCGCTTAAACTGCCCTCAAAGTATTTTAAGTCATTAATCATAACGTCATCCCATAAATCTAAAGTTTTAAGTTTGTTAACTAGATGAGGATTTACAATAGTGAACTCACCAGAAAGGTTGGATTTAACGTATAGATTTTGATAGGTAGGCTCAATGGATTGGGTTACACCAGTAATATTTGAAATTGTTGCTGTCGGAGCAATTGCCATTACGTTAGAGTTTCTCATTCCATCTTGCTTGACTTTTGCACGCAGTTGATCCCAATCCAGTGTTTCGGATCTATCTACTTTGATAAATTCACTGCCACGATTTTTCTCTAGTATATCTATTGAATCTTTTGGAAATATTCCTTGGCTCCACAAAGATCCCTCATATGATGGGTATGTGCCTCTTTCTTTTGCAAGCTCACTTGATGCATGAATTGCATGGTAGCTTATGACTTCCATGCTTCGATCTGCAAATTCGATCGCAGCATCAGAGCAGTAGGGCGCATCTTGCATGTAAAGGGCATCTTGAAAGCCCATCAGCCCCATTCCCACTGGACGATGCTTTAGGTTTGAATTTTTTGCTGTATCTACTGAGTAATAATTAATATCAATAACATTATCAAGCATGCGTAGAGCAGTCGTCACTGTGCGTTTTACTTTTTCTTCATCCAAGATACCATCCCGCATGTGCTGAGGAAGATTCACCGAGCCAAGATTACATACAGCTATTTCATCATTGCTTGTATTGAGAGTTATTTCAGTACATAAGTTAGATGAGTGAATCACCCCTATGTGCTGTTGAGGCGAACGTAAATTGCACGAATCTTTAAAAGTGATCCAAGGGTGACCAGTTTCAAACAGCATGGTAAGCATTTTTCTCCACAGATCCTTGGCGGGAATAGTTTTATGTTGATCCATCTTTCCTTCAGCCGCTAAAGCTTCATATTCTTCGTATCTTTTTTCAAATGCGAGGCCAGTAAGATCATGTAAATCTGGAGCTTCACCTGGAGAAAAAAGAGTCCAGTTTTTGTCCAACTCTACTCTTTTCATAAATAAATCTGGAACCCAGTTCGCAGTATTCATATCATGCGTTCTTCTTCTGTCATCTCCTGTGTTTTTCCTGAGGTCTAGAAACTCTTCTATGTCTAGGTGCCATGTTTCTAAGTAAGCGCACATAGCTCCCTTTCTTTTGCCACCTTGGTTGACTGCTACAGCTGTATCATTGGCAACCTTGAGGAAGGGCACTACACCCTGACTTTTGCCGTTCGTACCTTTGATGTATGAGCCTAATGCTCTTACAGGTGACCAGTCATTTCCGAGTCCTCCTGCCCATTTGGACAGCAACGCATTATCTTTCATTGCACCAAATATTCCGTCCAAATCATCAGGAATAGTTGTTAAATAGCATGAGGAGAGCTGAGGACGTAAGGTTCCAGAATTAAAGAGAGTTGGCGTTGAGCTCATATAGTCGAAACTTGAAAGCAACCTATAGAATTCAATAGCTCTTTCCTCTTTCTTATCTTCTTCGACAGCTAACCCCATAGCAACTCTCATAAAAAAGATTTGAGGAAGTTCATATCGCGTATCTTGGTAATGAATAAAATATCTGTCGTACAGTGTCTGGAGTCCTAGGTATGTAAATTGATAGTCCCTGTCGTGGTCGATAGCTTCCCCTAGTTTTTTTAAGTCAAAATCTTTTAACACTGGATCGAGCATTTCCAGTTCAACACCTTTTTCTATGTATGCATTGAAAGCTTTTGGATAATTATCTTGCATCTCCGGATGTGAGCTTTCCTCAGCAATACCTAAAAAGGACAAGGCCTCACTTCTGAGTTCATCCAATAGAATTCGTGCTGTTACATAACTATAGTTTGGTTCTTGCTCTACTTTTGTTCTCGCTGACATGACAAGAGCTGATTTCATATCACTAATTGATACGCCGTCATATAGGTTTTTTATTGATTCTTCTAGGATCGCATCGGCACTTACATCATCCAAACCTTCGCATGCATGATTAACCACTGAGGCCAATCTATCAATATCAAGAGGCACTTTTGAGCCATCTTTTTTTGTAACAGAAATTTTTGGTGCGCTTATGCTTGTTTTCTGAGGTGCATCTTTTGTTCTCTCTGCTGCTCTTTCTTCTCTATATAGAATGTATTTTCTAGCTACAACATACTCTTCATTACGCATGAGCTGAAGCTCTACTTGGTCTTGTATTTCTTCAATGTGTAAAGTTCCACCTGAGGGCATTCTTCTTCTGAAGACCTCTTGCACATCTGCTGTTATCTCTTCAACTTTTCTATGAATTCTTTCGCTTGCTGCCGCATTCCCAGATTCGTTTGCTAGAAAAGCTTTTGTAACAGCTACTTTTATTTTATCTTCTTCAAATGGAACCACTTTGCCGTTACGTTTTATTACCCTGAGTTTTCCGGGCGCAGTAATATTTAAGTCATCTGATGGAATCGATCCCATTGCTTCTTGCCCAGCACCTTCTTGAGTCTTTTCTAACTCTTGTATTGTCATTTTTTTCCTCTATGTTTGTTTCTTTCGTTGGTTCGTTTTAAAAACTTACCAATGGGTGGGGTCAAAACTTACTTTTTCTACATTTCTTTAACCAATGTCAATATTCTTACATTGTGGATAAATAATCAAGTAAAAAACACAATATATTGTGAATTCTTTTAAATTTTTCACAATATGCTGTATAAATGGTGTTTATTGATTGTGAAGATAAAGTGAGTAAATTGTGGATAACTTAAAAATATTGGTGCTTGTATGTCTGTATTAATTGCTATTGATCAGGGCACAACCAGCACAAGGACGGTGGCGTTTGATAAAGATCTAAACATCATCCATTCAAAACAAAAAGAATATCCTTTAATTTACCCCAATGATGGATGGGTAGAAATCGAACCCAAAGAATTATTGAATTCTGTCTATGCAACTCTTGACCCTGTTCTTGATGCCTGCAGAGACATTTCAGCTATTGGTATAACTAATCAGCGTGAAACAACTTTAGTGTGGGATGCAGACTCCGGAAAACCTATCTATAACGCAATTGTTTGGCAGGATAGAAGAACTTCAGAGCATTGCATGCAATTAAAACAAAGGGGTTTTGAAAAAGTCGTAAGAGAAAAAACAGGGCTGCTGCTTGATCCATATTTTTCATCGACAAAAATATCTTGGATTTTAGATAATATTAAGGGGGCAAGAGAAAGAGCTCAGGCAGGCAAGTTGAGGTTTGGAACAGTCGATACATATTTATTATGGCAATTAACCAATGGCAATATTTATAAAACTGATATTACAAACGCATCTAGAACTAATTTGTTTAACATACACTCAGTAAAATGGGATCCTGAACTGCTTGATATTTTTGATATTCCAGCCTCAATGCTTCCTGAGGTAGAATCTTCCGATAGTAACTTTGGAACACTCGTTAGGGGTGATAAAACAATTCCGATCGCAGGAGTGATAGGAGATCAGCAGGGTGCACTGGTAGGACAAAAATGTTTTCAGCCCGGTCAAATGAAAGCAACATTTGGCACAGGATGCTTTTTGATGGTGAATACTGGTAATGAATCTTTACAGTCAACTTCAGGACTGCTAAGCACTGTCGGATATGGCCTTTCAGATGAGGTATCTTATGCATTAGAAGGAAGCATCTTTTCTGCTGGAACTATTATTCAATGGCTTCGAGATAATATGGAATTTTTCTCAAACTCTACTCAAAGCATAAACTTTCTTAATAAAGGAGGTCAGTCTAATGGTGTTCTGTTCATACCTGGCTTTACAGGAATTGGAGCCCCGCATTGGAATGCGGAAATCAGGGCAGCCTTCTACGGCATAACCAGGGATTCAACGCAGATGGATATGGTTACAGCAGCATTTAAATCATTAATTTATCAAGTAATGGATATTAAAGAAGCGTTAAAAATTGATGGCATAGAGGTTAAAAATCTATCTATTGATGGAGGTATGGCTGCCAATTCACGTTTTTGTCAACTCCTGGCAGATTTTATAGGCCAGGAAGTTCAAGTTCCTTCAAGCCTGGAGTCAACTGCCATAGGCGCTGCAATTACAGCAGGGCTAGGATGCCATTTTTTTAGTATTGACGATTTCAAGGATAAGGGATCAAGCAATACAACTATTTACAAACCCAGAGAACAGATTTTTAATCCTGACGATTTAATTGAGTGGAGAAAATTTCTCAGCGTGCTTCTAGACGCATACAAGCAAGAGTGAACCAAATTCATGCAATGCAAGAAAAAATTTCTTCAGAACGATTTGCGAGCTCTCTAAGCGAGAGATTTTTAATTTTATTAAATTAAATAGTTTTAAATGTTTTTGTTTAGCTTTTAATGTAATAAACTAAATGACTTTTAACTAAGTCCCTCTGGCTCGTAAACATGTTTAATTTTAAAACTTTCAACAATATTGCTGAAGATGGCCTTGATATTCTTCGCAATAACAAATTCAAAGAGGTAACAAAGGATCCTGATGGGATATTGCTTAGAAGCCATAATCTTTCAAAGGAAGATTTTGAGGACAGCCTCTTATGCGTAGCTCGAGCGGGAGCAGGAACAAATAACATACCTATTGAAGATGCAACCAAAAATGGAATTGTCGTTTTTAATACACCTGGTGCAAATGCAAATGCAGTGAAAGAGCTAGTTGTATGCGGCATGCTGCTTTCTTCTCGGGGCATCATTGAGGGCATTGAATTTGCAAAAAGTCTTGAGCTAGATAATTCTGAAGCTCTGAACAAGGCTATGGAAGCGCAAAAGAAGACATTTGCAGGCAACGAGCTAACAGGAAAGACGCTTGGAATAGTTGGGCTTGGGTCAATCGGATCGATGCTTGCTCAAGCAGCCCATGCTCTTGGAATGAAATTAGTAGGATATGATCCATATATTTCAATTGAGGGTGCGTGGAGATTACCTCGAGAGGTTGAAAAAGCTGAAACCATGGAAGCTCTGTTACAGCAATCAGATTATGTGTCTCTTCATGTTCCGCTTGTTGAGGCTACAAAAAATCTTATTAATAAATCAAATCTGAAGAAATTTAAAAAAGGCTCACGACTTATTAACTTATCTCGAGGAGGGATCGTTAATACCAATGATGTAATAGCAGAGCTTGAGAATGGAAATTTAGGTCGATTTGTTACAGATTTTCCAACTCCTGAATTAATTCAGCGTTCTGCTACAAAGAATGATGTTGTGATATTGCCTCACCTTGGAGCAAGCACGAAAGAGGCGGAGGTAAACTGCGCCGTTATGGCTGCGAATCAGATGGTTAACTACCTTCAAGATGGCACAATTTTAAATTCAGTAAATTTTCCAAGAATATCTCTAACCCGAGGGACCAATCATCGTCTTGTTATTATTAACAATAATGAGCCAGGAATGATTAGTAAAATTGCTGATTCAATTGCTGCCTGTGATATTAATATTGCTGAGATGACTAACAAAAGTAGGGATGAAATCGCTATTAACTTGATTGACCTTGAATGTCAGGCAAGCGCTCAACTTGTTGAGCAACTCCAATCGGTTGAGCATGTAATGAGCGTTAGGTCAATAAACTTAGATACTTAAGCACTTAGACGTAATTTTCAACAAAGCTTTTATCAAAGGGCACAATTTGATCCTCTTGACCATCTTGCACTTTATTGGCCCAATCAGGATCGGATAAAAGAGCTCTCCCTACCGCAATTAGATCAAATTCAGCTCTATTAAGCTTTTCATGAAGAATATCCAAATCTACAGTTTGTGTTTTATGATCACCGGAATAAAGTTTGATAAAATCTTTATCCAAGCCAACACTTCCAACACTAATGGTTGGAAGTCCCGTTGCCTCTTTTGCGACTCCAGCTAAATTAAGACCCCCAGCCTTAAATTCTCCCTCCCAAAAACGACGATTACTGCAATGAACAAAGTCAGCTCCCGCATTTTTTAGGATACTAAAAAATTTATTTAACTCTTCAGCATCTGCAGTAATTTTTGCCTCATAGTCTTGTTGTTTCCATTGAGAAACTCTTATTCCAACCTTGAAACTATCTGAAGTTTGTTTTTGCGATGCTTCTAGGATTTCTTTGGCAAGTCTGGATCTGTTTTCAAGAGAGCCGCCATATTCATCTGTCCTTAAATTGATTTGATCCCAAAAAAACTGATCAATTAAATAACCATGCGCTCCATGAATTTCAACTCCATCAAATCCAATTTCCTCACAGATCTTTGCATCGTGAGCATAGACTTCTATTAATTCTTTGATTTCCTCATGCGTCATTTCATGGGCCACCTTTTTACCAGGGACTACATATCCAGATGGAGTAAAGCCTGGAACTTCTGGAATAGGGGGCATGCCAGGTTTTCTAATTCCACCCACATGCCAGAGTTGACAGAAGATAGATGAATTATTTTTATGAACTTCATTAACTACTTTTTCCCACATTATTTTTGCTGCATCTGTTTCTAAATTTGGGCAATTTGGATAACCGCTAGCAGCTCGATGGCTCACTTCTACTCCTTCAGTTAGTATCAAGCCAACTCCACCTTGAGCCCTTCGAGCATAGTAGGTTGGAGCATAATCTTTAGGCACTCCATTAGGCGATAAATTCCTAGTCATAGGAGCCATTACTACTCTATTTCTTAACTTTAAACCATTCATGTTGTATTCAGAAAAAAGAGTGTTTTTTTGGTCATTCATAAGGATTATTTATAGTTAATATAAGAAGCATGTATTCTAATTTATTTTTTTTTAAAAAAATACTTGCCCACAGAACAAAATAGTGGTATTGAAGATCCATTAATACTTATCTATAAGCGCTTCGGTCTGTGCTAAATATAGTATAAATTACTGATATAAGGTTATTTTTTTATTAATTGATTAGTTTTTGATCAATTTGCATGAAACCTTATTAAATCAGTCTAAAATATAAGAATATTAAGTTATCCCAAGCTTTATCCACAGTTTCTGTGGATAAAATTTAAGCAGTTTTACAGAGTAATTTTTTGAATATTTTAGATTTTCCTGATACATGGCTAGAACCACTTGGCAAAGGATTTTGCAAAGATTTTTTGTATGAAATAGAGTCAAAATTCTTGAAATTAAATACTGAAGATTTGAATATTTTTCCACCAATTCCCTCTATATTTCGTGCTCTAAAATTAGTAAATTTTAATGATGCTAAAGTGCTAATTTTGGGACAAGATCCCTATCATGGTTTCGGTCAAGCAGATGGCTTATCTTTCTCAGTTAATAAAGAAATTAAAATCCCACCCTCTCTAAAAAATATTTTTCTTGAGTTAAGAAATGATTTAAATATTCCTATTTCTCGACATGGCGATTTAACTGTCTGGGCTCAACAAAAAATCTTACTATTAAATTCTGTCTTAACAGTTGAGCAGGGAAAACCAAACTCACATCAAGGGTTAGGTTGGGAAAAATTGACAGATAAAATTATTACCCAGCTAAGTCAAAGAGGAAATATGATTTTCGTTTTATGGGGCAACATTGCACAAAAAAAATATAATTTAATTGATAAAAAGCATAATAAAATTTTAACGGCTCCTCATCCTTCTCCGCTCTCTTCTTATCGAGGATTTTTAGGATGCAAGCATTTTTCAAAAATTAATAGATATCTGATAGATAACGGATCAAGTGAAATTGACTGGAAGCTTGATTAAACTTTTTTAAGAAAAACTATCTATTTTTCCAAAACAAGATGAAAAAATTGTTTCTTGATCCTTATAGCTCTGACCAATAATAATAAATTTCGAAACCTCTTCTTGATTTGAGTGAAGAATCAATCTTGTTTCTTTTTTTAACTTCCCAAGATACTCCATCCTTGCAATTATTTCCTGTCCCTTAAAGCAGCCCTTGTTGAAACTAACTCTAGTTGTTTGTTGGCCTAATTCATGGGGCCTATATTTGCCAATTTCACCTGTTGTAATTTGATGATCATTCATAATTTTTCTATTAATTGCCCAGTTATCTGTGCTTATAGCATCCAAGCCATCCTTAACTTCACTCTTTTTATCAATCATTAGTGATAACGACGTTTTCTCCGAGGTTAAAATAAGATGTTCATAGGGAAGCATTGCTTGATGTTTTCTTCTTGCAAAACCCATCACTTTGCAGTCTAGGATCAAGGCAGAGACTTTGTAAAATGGTAAAAATTTTGTTATTTCATTCAAAAAAACATCTTTTAAAGACTTCTCAATAATAATTAACCACATGTTTTCGTCAAAAATGATTTCAAAGTTACATAAAATGAAACCTTTTTCATTACACAAAGATGAGATTTGACCTAATTGTTTATTTACCAAGGTGCAATCTGAGGTTACCTGTCCTTGTAAAAGAGTCAGGACAGAGTCAAAATCACCCTTTAAATGAATTGCTGTGAAATCTTCAAGATTTACAGCTCCATATTTTATAAATTTAGAATTTAACAATTTATTTAATTAATAAGTTTCAACACAGATATTATATTAGCTTAGAAAATGAATAGAGACATCAATAAAACAAAATGGAAGTGCAGAAGAGGTCTTAGGGAGCTAGATCTTCTATTTAGAAGATACAGTGAAGATAACCTTGATTCTCTTTCTAAACAAGATTTTGAGATGTTTAATAGTATTTTAGACCTTGAAGATCAACCTCTTTATGACTTCATTTTCAAAAATGAGTCTTTAAATAGTCCAGAAAAAGAGATTTTTATCCTTGCTAACATAAAAAAATTTACTAATAAGTGAAACTATTCCATTTAATCTTTGTCCAAATACACGAGGAAACGCATGGGAATTAGCAAAGAGGACGAGGTGTTTGTAAGTGAAATTAAATCAGGAAATAAAATGGCTTTTGAAGCCATTGTCTTAAAATATCAGCCAAAACTAATGTCTGCTTTGATAGGTTACACAAAGTCTCGAGATCAAGCCGAGGAGCTTTCGCAAAAAACTTTTTTAAGAGTATGGCAAAAAATTGAATCATTCAGAGGAGATAGCGGCCTTTTTACATGGATTTACAGAATAGGAATAAACCTTGCAAAGAATGATTTTGCTAGCAGCCATGCTAGAAGCTCAAAGATAACTGATTCATTGGATCAAACTGATCACGATATACCTCAGCATCTCTCCCCAGAAGTTGAACTTATTGCATTGGAGTCAGAACATAGGATTATGGACTTCATCCAAACGCTTGATGCTGATACTAAGACAGCCTTCACATTAAGAGAGATTGATGGAAGAACTTATGATGAGATTGCTCAAATTCTTGAATGCCCAATTGGAACTGTAAGATCAAGAATATTTCGCGCAAGACAGCTTATATTAGAATTTATGAATCAGGAGAATATTTTAAATGGATAACGATATAGAAAAACTGTCTGCTTTATATGATGGCGAGCTCTCATCCAAAGAAATGCAAGAAAGTCTTGAAATGATGAATGAAGATGATGGCCTGAAGGAAACCTTTAAGAAATTTGGATTAATTTCAGATCTGTTGCAGAGGCATTCTGAACAAAAAACTCCAAAAGTTTTATTTTTAAGAGATCGCCTCAACAAGATTAATCCTTTATTGAGTAATTTAGTAACAGCTGCAGCAACAGTCATGATCACACTAATCGTTTTATATCAGCTGGATGACGATCGCTTTCAGGTTGATATAGATAGCTCTCTACAGCTATCATCAGCAATTTCAAGTGAGCAGGCTAAAAATCAATTATTGAATGCAGATCAAAATATCATGGAGCATATGATTCATATTATGCAATCCAGTCAATCGCATAAATCTCAACAAGTTTCTAAAAATTGGATCCCTGTAGGCTATTCTGTCAATCCAGATAACCCCAATCAATATTCAAATGGAAGAAATAATTTATTTTTCCACCTTGAAAAAAAACAACTTGGCATTAAAAAGGTGAGATACTTTAAAGCAAATAATAACTGGATTTATTTGATTCCGTTGCAAGATGGGAGATTGTTGACTGCCTATGGCGACGTTCCTCCTTCGGTTGCTGACCCGATGATCCAATCAATTTATCAAAGGAAATAACATGAATCTTTTCAAAAACAAGATTGCTCTTTTATTCGTTGTAGGATTTTCATTTTTTACTAATATTAATGCAGCATTGCCTTCTAATATTTCAGAGTTGGTTGAAACCTCTGCTCCAGCAGTTGTGAATATAACTTCTCGTAAGGAAGTGAAAATGCAAAATTCACCCAGAGGCTTCGATGAGTTTGAGAGATTCTTTGGTATTCCCAGAGGCAGAAGCTTCCCCCAACCTCAGCAGCCTCAAACAAGAGAAGCAGTTGCATATGGATCTGGTTTTATATTTAAAGATGGTTATTTATTAACTAATTTCCATGTTATCGATGAGGCAGAAGAAATCACAGTTTCTTTAAATGATAGAAGGGAATTTTCTGCTGAGGTGGTTGGCGTAGATCCTCTTTCAGACTTAGCTGTTTTAAAGATTAAAGGTAAAAAATTACCAAAAGTTTCTATTGGTGATAGTGAAAATCTTAAGGTTGGAGATTGGGTTGTCGCAATTGGCTCACCATTCTCTTTTGATTTCTCAGTTACAGCCGGAATCGTTAGCGCAAAGGGAAGGAGTATTCAAAATCAAAATATTGGAAACTATGTCCCATTTATTCAGACTGATGTGGCTATTAATCCTGGTAACTCTGGAGGGCCATTATTTGATTTAGATGGAAAGGTTGTAGGGATTAACTCACAAATTTATTCCCGAAGTGGGGGTTATCAAGGCCTCGCATTCGCAATACCTATAGATGTTGCGATGGAGGTAGCCAGCCAGATTATTGAAGATGGAAGTGTTGCCCGGGGATATCTTGGTGTGCGAGTGGGTGAAGTTGATAATGACCTTGCCGAAGCACTGAGCATGGAAAAACCTTATGGAGCCCTTATTACTGATGTCGAAAAGGGAGAATCTGGTGATGACGCTGGACTACAATCAGGAGATGTAATAATTGAATTTAATGGAAAAGAAATAAAATTTGGCTCAGATCTGCCTCATGTTGTTGGCAGAATCCAGCCTGCAACTAAGGCAAATGCAAGGGTTATTCGTGACGGAAAAAATATAAGTTTAAAGTTTGTTTTAGGTGAATTGCCTGCTGATGAGAGGACATTTGTCCCAGCTAAAACAGAAATATCAGCTGACCCACTGGGATTAAAGATAGATAATTTATCTGAGGAGAACTCTCAACCAAATGATCCAGAAAATGGAGTATTGGTTTTAAGAGTGAATAATGGTTCTCCTGCATACGGAAAATTAACAAGAGGCGATATCATCACCGAAGTCATTTCTCAGGGTAAGCGTTATGCAATAGAGAATGCGGAGTCTTTTAGAGAACTAATTGACCAATTTGAAGAAGGTGATAAATTAGCAATTGTTGGGCGCCGAAACAACAACAGATTCTTTGTTGCTGTAACCGTAGATTAAATTCATTTTAAATGCACAAGAAAAGCTGATAACAGATCAGCTTTTCTTATAGAATAGTCATGCATTTATTAGAAGATGAAAAATATTAGAAATTTCTCCATTATTGCCCATATTGATCATGGGAAATCCACTCTGTCTGATAGGTTGATAGAATATTGTGGAGGACTCTCACAAAGAGAAATGTCTGAGCAAATTCTTGACTCGATGGACATAGAAAGAGAGCGTGGAATTACCATAAAAGCACAAGCAGTAACTCTAGATTATGAAAAAGATGGTGAAATTTATCAACTGAATTTTATTGATACACCTGGCCACGTAGATTTTTCTTATGAAGTTTCTCGCTCACTGTCAGCATGCGAAGGGGCTTTATTGGTTGTTGATGGGTCGCAAGGTGTAGAAGCGCAAACATTAGCTAATTGCTATACAGCAGTTGATCAAAACCTTGAAGTGTTAGCTGCAATCAATAAAATTGATTTACCTCAAGCGGAGCCGGATAGAGTTAAGCAAGAAATTGAAGACATGATTGGAATTGATGCAACCACCGCTCCTTTGGTAAGCGCCAAGACTGGTCAAGGCATTGCAGAGCTTTTAGATCTTTTGGTGGACAATATCCCGCCGCCTGAGGGAGATCCAAATGCAGACTTTGAAGCCTTGATTATCGATTCATGGTTTGATGCCTATCTTGGAGTTGTGTCCTTAATAAAAGTCATAAATGGTTCTATTAAAGAAGGCCAAAAAATTAAAGTTTACTCAACACAACAATCATATCTAGCAGATCAAATTGGAATATTCTCTCCAAAAAAGATTGCAAAAAAAGAGCTAAGTGTTGGCCAGGTTGGATACATGGTTGCTGGTATAAAAAATATACAGGGAGCGCCGGTTGGAGATACCATTTTAGACACCAAAAATGACACATCCAAGCCATTGCCTGGATTTCAAAAAGTTCTTCCAAAAGTTTTTGCATCATTGTTTACCGTTGACTCAGACGAATATGAAAAGTTTCGAGATGCTCTTTCTAAACTTGTGCTCAATGATTCTGCTTTGATATATGAACCAGAAGTATCTGATGCACTAGGCTTTGGTTTTAGATGTGGTTTTTTGGGAACACTGCATCTAGAGGTTGTTCGAGAAAGGCTTGAAAGAGAATATGACCTGAACCTAATTTCTACCGCCCCATCTGTGCAATATCAAGTGGTTAAGACCGATGGAGCCATCATAGATTGCGATAGCCCATCCCAATTACCAGTTCTTAGCAACGTAAATGAAATCAGGGAGCCATATGTTTTAGCAACCATATTGACCCCAAAGGATTATGTAGGAAATGTAATTACATTATGCACGCAAAAAAGAGGCACTCAGAAGGAGATGACTTATTTTGGCAATCAAGTTTCCATTGTCTTTGAAATGCCGCTTGCAGAAGTAATCATTGATTTCTTTGATCGCTTAAAATCTACGACCAAGGGCTATGCTTCCATTGAATATAATGTCACAGAATTTAAAGCATCGAACCTAATTAAACTAGATGTTTTGCTGAACAATGATGTTGTTGACGCTTTATCTATCATTATTCATAAAGATTTTGCAATGAGTCGTGGAAGAGAAGTAGCGAAAAATTTACAAAAATTGATTCCTCGCCAAATGTTTGACATCCCCATACAAGTCGCTCTGGGCTCCAAAATTATTTCTCGTGAGACAGTTAAGGCTCTTCGAAAGAATGTTACCGCAAAGTGTTATGGCGGAGATATCACTCGTAAAAAGAAATTGCTTGAGAAGCAGAAAGAAGGTAAAAAGAAAATGAAACAGTTTGGAAGGGTATCTATACCCCAGGAAGCATTTTTAAATTATTTTAATTCAGGAGAAAAATGATGTTTGGAGATCCAATCTTTTTATTATCCTTGTTTGCAGTGTTTTGCTTGATAGGGATTTGGATTTATCAAGTATTGCACGACACATTAACTGATCAATCACAGCAAATTATTTACATTGCAGGTTTATTTTTATCCTTACTTGGGATTTATAGAATTTTTGTTAATGCTGGTGATCTAGGATCAGTATTGTTGATTGGCTCATTTATTTGTTTGATGATTTTGTTGATCGGGATCTTTAGCAAAAATACTTTATTAAAAACAACAGGAAGAGGCTGGTTTTTCCCTGTCTTTTTAATTTTTGTTCTTCGTACCTTTATCTATGAACCTTATCAGATACCCTCTGGATCAATGATTCCTGGGCTTAAGGTTGGAGACTTTATCCTAGTCAATAAACATAGTTATGGCATAAAGGTTAATAGAATTGGTAATACTTTTGCTTTATCAGCAGATCCTGAATATGGAGATGTAGTTGTTTTTATTCCGCCTCATGTCAACGTTCCATACATAAAACGTTTAATTGGCAAGCCTGGAGATACTATTGGCTACTTAAATAAAAAGATTTATGTGAATGGTGCAGCCATTAAGCAGGAGTTAATTTCCACAACACAGGAAGAGACATTTTTAAAAGAAACTTTAGCTAATTCAAATCGAATAATTAGAATTGTTGGGGGGAGTGCTTCCTATCCTGAGGAATTTATTGTGCCTGCAAATCATTATTTTGTTATGGGAGACAATAGGGATAATTCCAGCGATTCTCGATATTTTGGATTTGTCCCAAGGGAAAATTTTATGGGCACAGGAGAGCTAATTTGGATGACATGGGAGTGTTGGACTTGCTTACCATCATTTGAAAGAGCAGGTTTTATTCAGTAAAAGCTATGAGTGCAAGTTCTATAGAAGTCGATAAATCATATTTGGAACTGCCTTTAATGAAACAAGCATTTATTCATAAAAGTGTTTCTTCAGCTCAAAATAACGAAAGGTTAGAGTTTTTAGGGGATGCAGTTTTAGAAATTGTTGTCTCAGAGTATCTTTTTAATCGTTTTGATAAACTGGATGAGGGCCGATTAACTCAAATGAGAGCATCTCTTGTTAATACCCAATCACTTTCAAAAATTTTTCTTCAATTGGATTGCAGAGATCTGCTGCAAACCTCTATAGGAACTAAAAAATTAGATGAAACACACAAATATTCAATTTATGCAGGAGCTTTAGAGGCCTGCATTGGTGCAATTTTTGTTGAATTGGGTTTTGAAGAAAGTAAAAGTTTTATTTTGTATCTTTTTCAAGATAGTTTCTCCCTTTTAAATGAATCTATAGAATTGAAAGATGCAAAATCAAGATTGCAAGAAGCATTACAAGCTTTAGGAGTACAACCACCAAATTATTTAGTCGCATCCAACAAAGAGGGTAATAATTTTAATTGTAATGTCACTTTCGATGGTAAAACTTTTAGCGCTTCTGCTTCAATAAAAAAAGAATCGGAACAAAGGGTTGCTGAGTTAATTTTATTAGAGTTGAATCAATAATGAAGAGGCAGTTTTGTGGATATATTTCTATAGTAGGCAAGCCAAATGTTGGTAAATCCACTCTTCTTAATTCGATCTTAGATAAAAAAATATCTATTACATCGCGCAAATCTCAAACTACTAGAAACAATATTCTTGGAGTAAAAACCGATGAAGCATTTCAGATGATATTCCTAGATACGCCCGGTATTCATCTCAAAGCTACTAAAACCCTAAACAAAGTATTAAATCATTCAGCCTTAAGCGTTATCGAGGACTCCGATCTGGTGTTATTTGTTCTGCAAAGAGCTTCATTACAGGATCAGGATCGACAGGTTTTAAAAAAAATTAAAGAAACTCAAGTTCCAGCTATCTGTGTTCTCAATAAAGTTGACCAAGTCCAAAATAAAAATGACCTTCTGCCCTTAATACAAGAAATTGATGCAATTTATTCATTCAAGGATTACGTCCCTATTTCAGCTCTTAATTATGATGGCATAGATGACTTGCTAGGATGTATTAAAAAAGCTCTTCCAGAGAATAATCATTTATACCCAGCAGAACCAGAAGAAAAAGAAATCCCAGACAATTTTTTTATTAGCGAACTTGTAAGAGAGAAAATTATTCGATCTCTTGGGGATGAGCTTCCTCATGAAACGTATGTGGTAGTAGAAACAAAAGCCATGGATGGAAAAATGTTATCTATAGGAGTTATTATTTACGTTGCTAGAGATAGCCAAAAAAGTATTGTTATAGGTCATCAAGGCTCCAATTTAAAAAGAATAGGCCAACAAACAAGAGTTGAGCTTGAAAAAATGATTCATAAAAAAGTGTTATTAAAAACTTTTGTAAAAGTAAACAAGAATTGGAATAATGATGCTCAGTATTTGAGTAGCCTTGGAGTAGGTAGCAACCAAGATGCAACATAATTGGGAGCCTTGCTTTCTTTTGCATGCCAGATCTTTTGGAGATACCTCAATAATTGCAGATGTTTTTACTGAGTCTTCTGGAAAAGTTTCAATTATAGCTAAGGGCGCAAAAAATCCTCGATCAAAGTTTTTCGGCCACTTGCTTCCTTTTTCTGCCTTAAAAATAATTGTTACTGGCAAATCAGAAATGAAGACTTTAACTCAGATAGATTCAAATTTTGTTTCGCAGTCAGTCAAGGGGCCGCATGACCTTTATACATATCTTTATGTTAATGAGCTAATGATGCGACTCTTGCCTAAAGGACTACCAAATAAAGAGCTCTATGATCTTTATCAAAACTTTGTTGAGCTTGCTAGGGCAGATGCAATTTCTGAGCTTGACTTAAGAGTATTCGAGCTAGACCTTCTTGACGTCCTTGGTTATGGTATTAATTTCGATACTGACAGCAAAGAAAACTCAGGGTTTAAAGATTCCATAATTTACTCATACATACCAGAAAAAGGATTTCATCACGCAGGTGATAGTGAAGGTTTCTCTGCTAGGGAAATAGCAGCGATAAAAATTAGAACCCTTGATGGAATTGATAAGTTAAAATTAAAGCAGTTACTGCAAGTTGCAATTAGTGCATGCTTAGATGGAAGGGAATTAAGTAGCAGAGATTTTTTTAAAAAAATTAGAATATGATTTATGGCATAGGAACAGATCTTGTAGATTTAGAGAGAGTTAAAAAAATGAAATCTTTATCTGCATTCGCTCATAAAATCTTGGGTGATCAAGAGCTTGAAGAGTATGCTCAATTAACTCAAGGATCAAATCGATACTATCTTGGAAAGCAATTTGCAGGCAAAGAAGCCTTTGCTAAGGCGCTTGGAACAGGTTTCAGGAATCCAATTTTTCCTAAGGATATCCAAATATTAAGAGATTCACTGGGTAAACCGGAAGTCTTGTTATCTGAGGGTGCAAAATCTTATGTTGAGGATTTGGGCATCACCAAATCCCATGTTAGTCTAGCCGATGAAAGCAATCATCTACTTGCATTTGTAGTATTAGAAACATGAATAAAATACTTCTCTTGGGACCGCCAGGTGCTGGAAAAGGCACTCAGGCAGATATTATCTGTGAATCTTTAAGTATTCCTAAAATCAGTACAGGAGATATGCTGCGTTCAGCTATTTCATCTGGGAGCGAGCTAGGTAAAAAAGTTACAGACATCATGAATTCCGGTGGCTTGGTTTCTGATCAAATTATTATAGAGTTAATTTTAGATCGTATTGCCCAGCCTGACTGCGGGAATGGATTCTTATTTGATGGCGGCATAAGAACTGTCGGACAAGCAGACTTATGTGTTGAAAATAGTATCGAGTTTACTCATGTTATTGAAATCAAGGTTGATGATGATGTAATTGTCGACAGAATGTCGGGTAGAAGGGTGCATCCAGGCTCTGGAAGGAACTATCATCTTGTTTTTCAACCACCTAAAAATGAGGGCATGGACGATATTACTGGTGAACCCCTTATCCAAAGAGAAGATGATATGCCAGAAACAGTAAAGCATCGCTTGCAGGTATATCAAGATGAAACAAAACCACTTGTAGCTTATTATAATTCTCAGCAAAGCAGTACTTCTCTCAAGTATATCGCCGTGGATGGCTCTCAACCTGTTGAAAAAGTTTTTGAGGATATTGAGAAAAATTTTTAATTGAATGAAAATTTTATCTCTTGATGTCAGCGGAAATTATTCATCAATTGCAATGCTTGATGGCGATGAGGTAAATTCTTTCACTCAAACCCATGATCGTAAAGATAGGCCTAATTGGGATAAGCTTTTTACAAGTATTGGCTTTAATTCAAGAGAAGATTTCGATAGCCTTGATGGACTTGCCTTTGCATGTGGTCCAGGTTCGTATACTGCCCTCAGAATTACTGCTTCCTTTTTAAAGGCTATAGCCGAAGTTAAGACACTGCCTTTAGTTGCAATTTCAAGTTTAGAATCAATTGCACAAGAGGCATCTACTTGGATAGATGATGATGAGGCGAAAATTTATGTAGCAATTGAAGCGGACACAAAAGAAAGCTATTTCTGTAATTATCAAAAAAATAATAATACACTTAAGCAAATCTTAGTTGAGACAGTTATTCAAATGGATGAGTTGTCAGATCTATCAAATCAAGATGATTGTTATTTTGCTGGAACAGGCTGGCCAAAGGATACAGAAAATCATTCACGCTTTTTATCTCAAGCTATGGGCAGTGCTGCACCTATTGCAATACTGGCTAAGAAGAAACTAGAAACTGGTAAAGACTTTCTTCCAGAGAATGCAAATCCAATTTATTTAAAAACTCCTAACTATAAAAAATCATGATTTCAGATTTTTTCCTCGCATTATTTCTTGCTTTGATTCAAGGTTTAACAGAATTTTTACCTGTTTCTAGCTCAGCTCATTTACTGTTGCCCTCTTTAATCTTTGGGGCAAAAGATTTTGGGATTGTCTTTGATATTTCAGTTCATGCCGGTACTTTGGCTGCAGTAATTTACTATTTTAATAAAGAAATTCTAGGATTATTCCAAGCTTGGATGCCTTGGACAAAAACTAGAAGTAAAGAAAATTTTGCACTCGGGCTGAACCTCATTGTTGCAACTTTACCAATCATTCTGGTTGGTTTACTTTTCTCAGATTTAACTGAATCAAGGTCTGCAAATATTGACTCAATTGCATGGTCAAACCTATTATTTGCTGGTTTGCTATTCGCCGCATTCAAGTCCTCAACTCAATCCAAGTCTTTAACAGAATTAACCTTAATTGCAGCTCTAATCATTGGTTGTTTTCAGGCATTTGCAGTTTTTCCAGGAGCATCTAGATCAGGAATGGCAATAACTGGAGCGCTAATAATTGGATTAAATCTCAAGGATACTTCTAGGTTTGCTTTTTTATTAAGCGTGCCCACAATTTTTGGTGCTTTGGTATTGATGCTTGCAAAGGGGGCATATTCGATTGAATTAAGTGACATGCTGATTATGCTGACGGGTTTTTTTGGGTCAGCCTTTATTGCATTTATTACCATTAAGAGTTTTCTGCAATTTGTTGAAAAGATAGGAATGACTCCATTTGTTCTGTATAGAGTTGCTCTGGGTATGTTCCTTTTGCTTTTATGATACCGCCTCTAGTATTCGCTCAAGCAAATCAACAAAGCTTGGCTGAAGCAGTTGCCAGAAATCTTGGAACCACTGCAAAAAACAGCCAGGAGTGGGCTAGCCAACCTCACCTTGATTTATCGGAATCAGGCTTATCATTCTTTCATCCTGAGGCAAGATCAAGCAATAAGTTACTCATTGACTTTAATTCTGGTTCAACAGGGTGGCGTGTAAAAAGAGCAAATCATGAAAAGCTGATCAAGAAAGCTTTGGGCAAGTCAGATTTACCATTAAATATTTTAGATTGTACAGCCGGCACGCTCCAAGATACGTTATTGTTCCTAAGTCTGGGCCACCAAGTTACAGCGCTTGAAGAAAGTAAAATTTTATTTCATTTATTGCAAGATGGTATCAGTCGAAGTAAGGACCAATGTATTTTTGAAAAGCTGGAGCTCTTAAATATTAATGCATGCTCTTATGCCGCCCAGGCAAAAAACTTTGACGTCATTTATTTTGATCCTATGTATCCATCAACCAAGAAGAATGCCCTAAGTTCTGGGAAATTGGATTACGTTGCAAAGATTTTAGAAACTGAGTGTATAAAAAATAATCCGCTACAAGATTTTAAAGTTTTGCAGTTAATACCTTCAAAAAAAATGGTTGTTAAAAGACCTATTAAAGCAGAGCCATTTTGCTCTCAACTTAACTATCAAGTGCTAGGTAAAACTATTAGATTCGACATATATATTTAGATCAATCTCTTATTTGACCATCACCTGTGACAATATATTTAAAGCTTGTAAGTTGATCCACGCCAACTGGACCTCTGGCATGGAATTTTCCTGTAGCAATGCCTATTTCGCCGCCAAGACCAAATTCGCCTCCATCTGCAAATTGCGTTGATGCATTGATCATTACAATTGCGCTATCAATAGCATTTGTAAAAGTTGATTGATTTTTTTTGTTCTCGCTAATAATTGACTCTGTGTGACCGGTCCCATATCTTTCAATATGAATAATCGCCTCCTCAACATCTACAACTGATTTCAAGCTTACGATAGGAGCTAGATATTCTGTTGACCAATCTTCAGATGTCGCTGGAACGGCCCTATCATCAAGACCGATAGTTTCTTCACAACATCTTACTTCACAATTTGCATCAGATAATAATGCAATAAGTTTGGGTACAAAAGATTGAGCAATCTTTTTATTAATGAGTATTGTTTCTACCGCTCCACAAATTCCAGTTCTACGCATTTTTGCATTTAAGCATACAGACAAAGCTTTATCTTCATCAGCATATTCATCAACGTATATATGACAAATACCTTCTAAATGTCCAAAAACAGGGACTTTAGCTGATTTTTCAACTTCGGCAACAAGGCTTTTGCCACCTCTGGGAACTATCACATCTATTGAGCTGTTAAGTCCCTCCAACATCATGGTCGCTGCTTCTCTGCTTTCAGAGGGAACTATTTGAATGCACTCTTTCGGAAGGTCTGCATTTATTAGTGCATTTTGAAGAGAACGAACAATTGCCGAAGCAGACCGGAGTCCATCTTTTCCGCTGCGCAAGATTACAGCATTACCAGACTTAAGACATAAACCTCCAGCATCGGCAGCAACATTAGGCCTGCTCTCAAAAATTAAACCTATGACTCCAAGAGGCGTTGCTACTCTAGAAATATTTAATCCATTGGGCCTTTGCCATGAGGCAAGCTCTCTTCCAACTGGATCTTCAAATGATTTAATATCATTCAATGTATTACATATTCCTTGAAGCCTACTTTTATCCAAAGCTAAGCGATCGATGAATGCATCATCTTTTCCATTATCTTTTGCAGCTTTAATATCAATTTGATTGGCAGCAAGAATTTCCTCAGCATTCTCTTGGATTGCTGCAATAGCTAGGTCAAAAAATTTATTTTTTTGAGCACTGGTCACAGTGTTTAATATTGCGCTAGCATTTTTAGCCTTAAGACCCATAGCATTTAGTGACTTAGAGAGTTCTGCATTCATTGTTTTATAAACCATGTAGATTTAGCTCTACCCAATAGACCTCTGATAGGCTTTTTATTGCTTCCTGAGGTTATCACCATCGTACATTTATTTTTTAAGCAAATCTCAGCTGCTTCAATCTTGGAAATCATTCCACCTTTTCCCATATCGCTTGCACTGCCTGCCATTTTTTTAATTTTTGGAGTAATTGTTTTTACTTCTTTAATAATAGAACCAGATTTATTTTTCCTTATATCCTCCTCAGAAGTATATAGACCGTCTACTCTTGAAAGCATGACCAATAAATCTGCTCCAACAAGCTTTGCAACTTTGGCAGCTAATAAATCATTGTCTCCAAACTTAATTTCATCAGTTGCTGTACTGTCATTCTCATTAATAATTGGCAAACAGCCAGCCTCTAAAAGCTTGCTAATTGTTTGTTGCGCATTTTGCGACGATATTTTTAGCTCAGTATCTCTTGGCGTTAATAACATTTGGCCAATCGGAATAGAAAATTTATTGAGATTTTTTTTCCAAGCTGACATTAACTCAATTTGACCATGTGCTGCCATTGCCTGTGACTCAGAAAGACTGGGCTCTTTAGATAAGTTTATTTTCTTTCTACCAAGCGCAATCGCTCCAGAAGATACCACTAACACATCATGTTTTTTTTTAAGCAACCAAGCAATATCTTCGCTAATAGCAGATAAAATCGAGTGATTTATTGAGCCGTTTGGTTTAGCGAGAACTGCTGAACCAACCTTTATCACTATTTTCTGATATAACGTGGGATTACGCATTTTATTATTTAATACAATATAGAAGTCTTTAAAATTAATATTTAAACATAATAAAAATGTTTCAAGAAATTTGATTCCATATTTTTTTTCAGGCCTGGTGCCCCATACCTGAGTCGAACAGGTACTCCCGAAGGAACGCGATTTTGAATCGCGCGCGTCTACCAATTCCGCCAATGGGGCATGGCGGTCATTGTAGCTGAGTTCAACATCTTTTAGAATTAGCCTCTCTCATGAAAACAGACAAATTTAATTACGATCTTCCTGAGCGCCTCATTGCTCAATACCCTGCTACACAAAGAACTAATTCAAAATTACTGGTTGCAATTGAATCTATTCAGCACGAAATTTTTAAAGATATTGGGAACCATATTAATGAGGGCGATCTTTTGATATTGAATAAAACTTCTGTCATTCCTGCCAGATTGTTCGGAGAGAAAATTACTGGTGGAAAAATAGAAATCCTGCTGGAAAGGTTTTTGTCCGATCATCAAACACTAACGCAAATAAGATCAGCCAGGGCTCCAAAAGAAGGAGCAGAGCTAGTCTTTACCTTTCAAGATAAAAGATTTTTAGCAACTGTTAAAGATCGTAAAGAGAATTTTTTTATTTTAGACTGGCCTGCCGATCCACGACCTTTGTTTGAGCTATATGGTCAAATTCCATTACCACCCTACATGAACAGAGAAGTGGAAAAGCTTGATGAAGATAGATATGAGACCATCTATGCTGATCCTGATAAAAAAGAATCTGTTGCTGCGCCTACTGCTGGCATGCATTTTGATGAGGGGCTGCTTAATAAGCTTCAGCATAAGGGAGTAGAGTTTGGCTATGTAAATTTACATGTTGGGGCAGGGACTTTTCAACCAGTACAAACAGATCATATTGAAGATCATGTTATTCACAAGGAACTGGTTGAGGTTGATGCAGAATTGATCGATCAGGTCAAAAGAATCAAAGCTAGCAAGGGTAAAATTATTGCTGTAGGCACAACATCAGTAAGAGCTATCGAAACTGCTTTTCAGGATGAGCCCTCAGCGTTTAAAGGTGAAACTTCTTTATTTATTTATCCAGGGTATAAGTTTAAAGTGGTTGATCATATGATTACTAACTTCCACCTCCCTAAATCTTCTTTGCTTATGCTTGTTGCTGCCTTTATTGGGTACGAAAAAATGATCGACATATACAAAATAGCAATCGAAAGTGAATATAGATTTTTATCATATGGCGATGCCATGCTTTTGAAATATCATGAAGTTTAATATTTCAGCTACATCTGGTTATGCCAGGCGCGGGGAGCTAAATTTTCCGAGAGGAAAAGTGCAAACACCTGCTTTTATGCCTGTGGGTACCAACGGAACAGTGAAGGCATTAGAGGTTGAAAACCTTCAAGAAACAGGTTCAGAAATTATCCTGGGAAATACTTACCACCTCATGCTCAGACCTGGAGATGAGCTAATTAAAAACTTAGGTGGATTGCATAAGTTTTCTAATTGGAATAAACCCATACTTACCGATTCAGGAGGCTTTCAAGTATGGAGTTTGGGAGACCTGGCAAAAATTACTGAAGAGGGTGTGAGCTTTCAGTCTCCATATGATGGAAAAAAATGTTTTATGAGCCCAGAAGACTCTATGCAGATTCAAGAAAATCTTGGCTCAGATATTGTGATGGTGCTTGATGAATGCACCCCATATCCTGCAGAACATAAGCAAGCTAGAGCTTCAATGGAGCTATCATTGCGCTGGGCTAAAAGGTCTCGGGATGCCCATCAGTCTGATTCTGCATTGTTTGGAATTGTCCAAGGGGGCATGCATGAGGACCTTCGAATTGAATCCCTGAAAGGGTTGGAGGGTATTGGTTTTGATGGAATTGCAGTTGGCGGATTAAGCGTTGGCGAGCCCAAGGAGGATAAAACAAGGATACTACAGCACCTTGCACTTCATTTACCTGCAACTAAACCTCATTATCTAATGGGAGTAGGAAAACCTGAAGATATTGTAGAGGCAGTCTTCTACGGAATAGACATGTTTGATTGTGTCTTACCCACACGAAATGCACGAAATGGTCAACTTATTACATCTTACGGCGTATTAAATATTCGAAATGCGCCAAGCAAGAATTCAGATGAGCCTATTGACCCTAATTGTGACTGCAAAGTTTGCAAGAATTATTCGCAAGCATATTTAAATCATCTCGATAAAACCAATGAAATGCTTGGCTCAATATTGAATAGTTTTCATAATATCTACTATTATCAAAGTCTCATGAATGAAATTCGTTTATCAATTGAATCAGATTCATTCGCCAAGTTCATAAAAGACTTCTATAATAAGCGGCATTTAGACGTACCCAAGCATTTAATCTAGGGAGATTGCATGAACGAGACACAGCAACAATTACCATGGTGGTTACCAGATCCTATCCTTGTTTTTTTTATAGGATTCTTAGCCTTAATGTATTTTATGACCATTAGACCTCAGCAAAAACGTATGAAGGTCTTGCAAGAAATGATGGATGGTCTAGAAAAGGGAGATGAGGTCGTAGCCGCAGGCGGAATTATTGGTCGTATTAAAGAAATTAAGGGACCCTATGTTTCAATTGAAGTTAGTGAAAATATAACTTTTAAACTTCAAAAAACAGCTATCGCAAACACCTTGCCCAAAGGCACTATTGCATCAATTGACTAAAATAAGATTATGAATAGATTTTCAATCTGGACATATGCCTTCATATTGATGGTGTTGTCTATTGGCGTCATCTATTCCTTGCCAAATTTATACCCTGCCAAACCAGCCATTCAGATTGCCTACACTGACTCAGGCAAATCTGCTGATCAAATTTTATTAAATCAAGTTAGAGAAATATTAGAAGGGCAAGCTGTTGGCATAGAATCAGTTGGCCTCAAAGACAACAACATCGTTGCAAAGTTCAATTCTTTTGATGACCAGCTTGCTGGCAAAGCTGCTTTGCAGAAAATTTTGCTAGATCAAGCAATCGTTGCGTTAAATCTTGAGCCATCCACTCCTCAATGGCTCAGAGATATCGGAGCAGGACCACTTAAGCTTGGTTTAGATTTGTCTGGTGGAGTCCACTTTCTTCTAGAGGTTGATATCGATAGTGCCCTAGATAATCGACTAGAATCATTGCTTAATCAATATAGAAAGAAATTTAGAGACGATCGCATAAATGTTGAAAATTCTAGAAAAGATAATAAAGACTTGTTGTTTGCTTTTGCCAGTGACGAGGATTACAACAAAGCGCTTAAAATCTTTAATGCAGACAACATCACTGCTATTGGAGCCTCCCTTTATGATTTGGATACTAATTCTCTAAGAAATCTTGTTGAATTAAGTTTTTCACAATCCGCTATAAAAGAAATTAGAGACTATGCTGTAGGTCAAAATCTCATGACTCTTCGAAATAGAGTGAATGAGCTTGGTGTCAGTGAGCCAATAGTTCAACGGCAAGGCAGCAGCAGGATTGTTGTTCAGTTGCCTGGTGTTCAGGATACCACCGCAGCAAAGAAAATTATTGGAAAAACTGCAAATTTAGAATTCAGGTTAGAGGCCGCCTCAACCACATCAAGGTTAAGGAAAGAGGAGTTTGATTGGCAGGAAGAGCGAATGGGCTCAACTTTTTTAGAAAAAAATATTATTGTTGCTGGAGAAAGAGTAACTAATGCAAGTTCTGGTTTTGATGAAAGTGGATTTGCTCAAGTAAATATTACATTGGATATGCAGGGTGGGCGAGCAATGCAAAAAGCAACCACCGGCAATATCGGAAGACGTTTAGGTGTTCTTTTTGTTGAGCAAAAAAACAAATCAGTTCTTACTCAGGATGCAGATGGTAATGATGTTATCGAACAGACCTCTTACATTGAAAAAAAGATTATCAGCCTCGCTACAGTTCAAGCTGTTCTTGGCACTGGGTTCAGAATTACTGGAGTTGGCTCGCCTCAAGAAGCAAGCGAGCTCGCATTGCTGCTTAGGGCAGGGGCTTTGGCAGCTCCAATGAAGTTTGTTGAAGAAAGAACTGTTGGGCCTAGTCTGGGAAAAGAAAATGTAGAGTTAGGAGTTCGATCTATCATTATCGGTTTGCTTTCAGTGATCGCCTTTATGCTGTTTTATTATCGTTGGTTTGGATTTGCAGCCAATATCGCTCTTTTTGCAAATGTTGTTTTAATAACTGGATTTATGTCATTAATAGGGGCAACTTTAACACTTCCAGGAATAGCAGGCATTGTTCTTACTATTGGCATGGCTGTTGATGCCAACGTATTAATTTTTTCTCGAATCAGGGAAGAGCTTAAAGATGGCAAAGATCCTCAAACAGCAATTCAAGAAGGTTTCTCTCGAGCATTTGTAACCATTGTTGATGCAAATGTAACTACATTGATCGCATCGATTGTGCTTTATGCCATTGGAACTGGTCCTGTCAAAGGGTTTGCGATCACTTTATCAATTGGTATTTTAACCTCGATGTTTACTGCCATCATGGGCACCAGAGCAATTATCAATGTAATGTATGGAAATAAAAATATTAAGGAGCTTAGGGTCTGATGAACTTTAATATCCCATTCATGAGCTATCGGCGGTTTGCAACGATAGGCTCTTTGGTCTTGCTCCTAATATCTGTAGGCTCA
The DNA here is from genome assembly GCA_045564035.1 of Gammaproteobacteria bacterium. GTDB lineage: Bacteria > Pseudomonadota > Gammaproteobacteria > Magnimaribacterales > D2472 > D2472. The sequence goes on from JBJLIA010000021.1 coordinate 74,043, forward strand.
CTAAGCTTTAAAGGTCTTAATTTGGGTTTAGATTTTAGCGGCGGAACTCTTATTGAAGTTTCTTATGAAGAGGCTGCAGACTTAGTCGATATTAGAGATCTCATGACCGGCAATGGTTTTGATGATTTTCAAGTTGTAAATTTTGGATCAAATTCAGACGTGCTAATCAAGGTTGCTGACAAAAATGGAAATAGCCAGCTGGGAGATGTAATTTATAAATTTTTACAGGATGCTGACCCTGCAACAGAACTTAAAAGAATTGAGTTTGTTGGACCTCAGATTGGCTCAGAGCTCAGAGATCAAGGCGGATTAGGGATGCTTGTAGCATTAGGCATGATTTTACTTTATGTTGCTTTTAGATTTCAGTATAAGTTTGCGCTGGGAGCTGTTGCAGCACTTGCTCATGATGTAGTCATTATTCTTGGGCTGTTCTCATTATTTTCTTGGGATTTTGATTTAACTGTTTTAGCAGCCTTGCTTGCTGTCATTGGCTACTCATTGAATGATACGATCGTTGTCTCTGATCGAATTAGAGAAAATTTTAGAGGCGAACGTGGGTTTGAACCTTATGAGATTGTAAATCGCTCTATCAATCAAACGCTCTCTAGAACCTTGATAACTTCATTTACCACTTTGTTAGTCCTGTTTGCATTATTTCTCTTTGGGGGAGATATGATTAAAGGATTTAGCCAAGCCCTTATCATTGGAGTTTTGGTAGGTACTTATTCTTCAATATATGTTGTAGCTAATATGCTATTAGGTCTTTCTATTACGCAAGATGATCTTGCAATACCAGAGCCTGAGGGAGCTGAATTTGATGATATGCCCTAAAGGGCTGTGAAATTTGGTTTGATGGCTTCAAGCATTTGCTTAAAACATTTTGGTGTAGCGCAAAGGTAATGGTCACTTTTTTTGTAATCAGGATTTCCTAAAAAATCACTAGTCAGTGCTCCTGCTTCTTCAGCAATTAGCATTCCTGCAGCAATATCCCAAATCCCAAGACCATTAGCCCAAAAGCCGTCGAGTCTTCCTGCTGCTACATAAGCTATATCTAGTGCAGAGCAACCAGATCTTCTTATGGTTAAGCTGTGTTTATATAAGGTCCTGAAGGTAGCTATGTTTTCAAATGAGTAGTTTTGTGAATCATTAACATGGGACGTATTTCCTATCAGCGCATCCTTCAAACCATTTCGGGCACTCACCCTGATTCTTTCGCCATTTAGCTCAGCACCTTTTCCTCTAGATGCGCTAAATTCTTCTCTGCGAGTAGGATCAATGATAACTGCATGCTGCGTTTGACCGTTAACAACACATGCAAGTGAAATGCAGTATTGAGGATAGCCATGAATAAAATTTGTTGTGCCATCGATAGGATCTAGAATCCATGTCGTCTCAGAGGTATTGACCTCATGTCCGGACTCCTCGCCTAAAAAATTATCATCTGGATAATATTCCTTAATTTTATCAAAGACTATCTCCTCAACTTTTCTATC
>JBJLIA010000022.1:0-7941 GCA_045564035.1 Gammaproteobacteria bacterium
TTGCGCATTATTGTATTCAGGCCTGTTCATAGAAATTATGGCAATTTCATCTTTCTTTTTGTATGTAATTGTAGGTTTACTTCTAGCCATATTGTTATTCTCCAAAAATTGAGTTGCGAATGCCCTGAGGATCAAGGACTTCTCTTATACAAGCAAGTTCGTCACTGGTAGGCATTTGTGTAACCTCATCTGAATTAATCATTACATCAAAACCGGTATTTTCAATAACATTATCAATGCTCACGCCCGGATGAAGGCTAAGTAACTGAAAATTATTATTTTCTCCATTAAAATCAAAAACACCAAGGTTGGTTACCACAAGCTTAATTTCAAACTTCCCATTAGATAAGTCTTTATTTTGATATCCCATTCCAGAGACCATGTCCACCTCGCCTTTTACGAAAGTTTTTACAGAATGATTAGGAATAAAAATTGAATTTTTATGATTAATAAAATTTCCTGGAAAGCCCCTGACGCCAAGAAGCTGAACTTTTGGAGAATCGTAATCACCAATAGCACTTATATTTGTTTGCCCAAAGGAATCTATCTGTGTTGGTGTGACCATGGCATGTCTTTTGCCTCCCCAAAGATTTTCAAATACACGACTGTAACTCATATACCCCTCAACCTGATCATTGGAAGTGTCTCTTTTGCCCATAGGTGCAGGCTGTGAAATTAAATAAGTTTCGCCATCTGTCATCATTAAATCTCGATTGTGAGTAAGTTTAGCTAAACCTGCTGCAATCCTTGGGATCAAACCTATGCCTGTGGCAAGGATTTCGCCTTCATCCTTCCATGCTTTGGAAGAAGCACTAATACAAATCTCTGCTAATGAAATAGATTCTGACATTTTAAAATTGTGGTAGAGGTATGTTTAGAATTATTTCTGAACCACCAACGGAGTCAATATACTCTTGATGAGTCTTGTTTAAATATTTAGCACTATATTCATCAAATGATTTTACTGCTTCTGAATATTCTTTTAGATGCTTCATATCAAAACCATAGCTTGGTGCACAAGATGTTGGATGAGCACCGCAGGGTGCATGCAAAACTCCTGTCACAAGGCTCCGTTCGAACCTATTAAATATAGCACCATCCTTTCCACCTAATTCCTGAGTAGATACAACCTCCTCAGATGATACAAAAGTTTTACTAGCAGCTCGTGCAAAAAGTTCATCAAAAAATGGATCGGGTCCAACTATCTGAGTGTTGCCCTTTTCATCAGATTTATTTACGTGAATTAATGCAACATCAAGGTTAAGTGCTGGCATTGCAACAAGTTTTTCAGCATCAGAATAAGGAGAAGTAACATATTCTAATTCTGGATTATGAGTCAAAACATCTGTGCCTAGGCCAACCCGAGTAGGGAGAAAGGGTAAGTTCATGGCAGCCGCTCTCAATCCCCATTGCACCATTCCCTCATCTAGTTCCATAACATCAATTTCATTCTTTTGACGAGCTTGGCGGAAATGAGATTCTAGCGGAATCATATCCAATGAAACAAAACCAAAAATTAATTTTTTAATTTTTTTGTGAGCACACAATAAGCCAACATCAGGGCCCCCGTAGCTAACAACAGTTAAATCCTTTATGTTTGATTGGCATATCTCTCTAATTAAAGACATTGGTTTTCTGCGAGCGCCCCATCCACCAACTCCAATAGTCATTCCATCAGACAGTTGGTCAATTACATCTTGATATGAAACTATTTTATCCATTTCTAATTTTCTGGCGGTGAAAAGGCATGGCCCCAAAAGCTTGGTATCTTGCTCTTTTGCATCTCGAAATTATCCCAGTCAACCTGCCATCCATCATAGCCAAATTCCAAATCAAAACCTGCAGGAGTCTGCATATAAAATGAAACCATCATATCGTTAGAATGCCTACCCAGCGAAGAAGAAATATGGATATTGTTCTGCATGGCTCTATCAAGACCATAACCAACCTCATCAATATCGTTAACCTCTACCATGGTGTGTATTAGACCTGATGGCGGGATGGGAGATTCATATAGAGCAACTGTGTGATGTCTGGGATTATCACAGTGCATAAAATTTAATTTTACCTCAGGAGCGTCAGGAGCTGGCCCCATTGGGAAATTCATATAATCAGAATCTCCGAAACCTAGTATATCTATATAAAATCTATGCGCAGGCTCCAAATCAGGTGCTGCAAAAACGACATGCCCAAAGCCGAGTCCCTTTGTAATAAAGCCTTGTATATCCTGAGTTGATACAAAGGGCTCAGATGAATCCTTGCATCCATAAGATAGTTCCAGCCTGTTGCCTGCCGGATCATTAAGTCCAATACATTCCTCAACACATCTTAATTTTGCTATTTCATCATCCAAATCTTCATAATCAATATTGGCGTGGTCTAACTCTTTTTTGGCTTCATCAAAGGCAGCTTTATCAGATAATGAAAAACCAGCAGCAAGAAACTTCTGTGAATCACCCATTGTGATATGAAATCTAAAAGATTTTTTATCCATTCGAAGATAAAGGTTTTGTTCATTACTTAGAGAATCATTTTTCATTAAACCAACCACATCTTTTGCGTAATCAGCCCATGCCTGAAGGTTGGTTGTTTCAATAAGCAGATAACTTAAAGATTGTATTTTCATTTTGCTTCCTTGATAAAAAAATATATCAATATCTTATGTTTTCATTATTAATTCTATCATTCAATTTATTTATACATAATTATTCATCTATTAATTACGAACTATTATTAAAATTGAAAAAGTATCCTTCTTAGAGATAAATTCTATAAAATAGCTGTATGTCACTAATTAAAGCATTAATTCATCCAGTTACGCCTTTTCAGCAAAATGCCCCAATTTTGTATTGTGAAGCATCAAAAAAATGTGCTTTTATTGATCCAGGCGGCGACATAGATATCCTTTTAGGGGCAGCAAAAGATAATAATTTAATTCCTGAAAAAATTTTCCTTACACATGGTCATGCTGACCATGCCGGTGCAGCGACTGAACTTGCAAAGATGCTTTCATTGGAGATTGAGGGTCCACATGCAGAAGATTTATTTCTTCTCGAATCACTTGAATCTCAAGGAAAAATGTTTGGTATGCAAGCTCAGAATTGCAAACCTGATAGATGGCTTGATGATGGGGATGAGGTAAAGTTAGGTTTCGAAACACTTAAAGTTATTTTTTGTCCAGGACACACGCCTGGTCACATAGTTTTTTACCATCCCGAATCAAAGCTAGCTGCAGTTGGAGATGTTTTATTTCGTGGATCAATTGGAAGAACTGATCTGCCTAGAGGCAATCATCAAGATTTATTAAATTCAATCACTAAAAAACTTTGGCCTCTTGGGGAAGAAATCTTATTTATTTCAGGTCATGGACCTGTATCAACATTTGGACAAGAAAGAAAAGATAATGCTTTTGTAGCTGATTCAATCCTTAGTCAAGCTTAATCAACCCATCGTTTAACTAATTTTCCTTCATCATCTTTCATTGAGCCAGTTACTATTAATATAAAATCTACTATCCACCAAATACCGCAACCACCAATGGTGATAATAAATAAAATAGCAGAGGCATAGCGTTTTAAAAAAAATCTATGCGCTCCGAGTGGCCAAGATAAAATAAGAAATAATAGAAATGTTGGCAGAATTCTTTTTTCTGAGACATTAATTGCCTCATTCATAACGGCCTCCTGCTAAACTTGAGCTCATTTTAATCACAATACTGGTTGGCAATATATTGCAAAGAAATGCTATTAGTTTATTTAGAATTCCAGGCACCCAAACGCTTCTACCTTTCATCATTGCTTGAACGGCTCCAATAGCAACTGTTTTTGAATCTTTTTTCATAAAAGCTGGTACCTTATCCATAGCATCTTGCATTCCACTCGCTGTGTGAAACTCGGTGACAGTGAATCCAGGGCATACATTAGTAACAGTGATTCCTTGCGCACGATAGTTAATATTAATTGCATCTCCAAATCTATTAACAAAAGTTTTAACAGGTCCATAAAGAGCGCCCCAGCCTGATGAGGGTGGCGCAAAAGCAGCAAGAGAAGATACCATCATAATTTTTCCATGCCGTTGCTCCAGCATGCTTGGAATGAATTTTTTAGTAAGTGCAACAATTGCTATTCCCAACACTCTTAAAAACTTCTCTTCTTCATCCTCGCCAGTTTCATGGAATTTTTTATTGATGCTATAGCCAGCATTATTTATCAAGATTTCAACAACATAGTTATTGTCTAAGCAGAAATTAAAAATTTTTTCTGGAGCTGAGGATTGAGCTAAGTCTGCAACCACATAATCACATTGAATGTTAAATTCTTCTTTCAAAGAAATAGATATTTCTTGAAGTCTATCTTCTCTTCTTGCTGTAAGAATAATATTGTTGCCCTGACTAGCAAGCTCTTTGGCAATATCAAGGCCTATACCGGCAGTGGCTCCGGTAATTAGTGCATATTTGGTATTCATTAACTCTCCTTAAATTAATTCTTATAAATCTTTAATTTTTAATCTTATATCATATGGAACTGGGCCAGTCAGATCATGTGCTTTCTTAATCGCGACAACTTTAGCAAGACGCTCGGAGTCCATTGGTGCAATTTTTCTTTGATTCATATCAATATGACCCTCAACTGTTTCATACATCGCCGAGATAATTCCATCTTTGTCAAACAAAACACCAATCATATGAAAGAGTTTTTTATTTATATTATGAAGTCTAAAGGCTGGGAACACTTGATCGCCTAATAAAAATTCTTTCTTGAACCTATAGTTATCCTCAAGTGTGAAACTTGAGAATCCACTTTGAAGATATTCATCATTAAAACCAAATTCTTTGTTAGTAAATTCCCATCCCTGCTCAAAGACTTCTTTAATGTAATTAACATTCATATGCCCATTAAAATCACACATCTCTTGTGTTACGGTTACGGGCTTGCCGATATATGGGAACAAATTTTTCATATCTAAATCATTAATGCTTAAAAGATTGGATTGTGGAGAAATAGATGTAAATTTGCAAATTAAAGATTATGTTTTTACATTGTAATTTCGTACAATGTTAGGGTTCAAAATATAATAAAACTCTCTAAAATTTGGAAAAAACTTCAGCCCCAGCAGATCTAAGAGCAATAATTGTTTCAATTGATTTATTAAGGTCAAATCAAGATTATATGGAGCAATTCAACTCTGGTGAATTTATTGAATTGGCTCGATCCTCTGGATTAAAAGTTGAGCATCATATTTTCTCAAAACAAAACTTCGTGTCTGCAAGCCATTTTCTTACTAAAGGAAAAGCTGATGAGCTAAAAAATATCGTTGAATCTGAGAATATTAAATTAGTAGTTTTGGATTGCGAGCTTTCCCCTTCACAAGAGAGAAATTTAGAAACATTATTATGCGCAAGGGTGCTTGATAGAACAGGCCTAATCTTGGATATTTTTGCTGCCAGAGCCCAAAGTGATATTGGAAAACTTCAAGTTGAACTTGCTCAACTCAGTTTTCTATCTACTAGATTGGTTAGAGGATGGAGCCATCTTGAGAGGCAAAAAGGTGGAATTGGATTAAGGGGTCCTGGAGAAACTCAACTTGAAACTGATAGAAGATTGATTGGTAATCGAATTAAGCAACTCAAAAAGAAATTAGATAAGCAGCATAATCAAAAAAATTTAAATAGGTACTCAAGAAAGAAAGGAAGCAATAAATTGGTAGCCTTGGTGGGTTATACAAATGCTGGCAAAACCTCATTATTTAACCTGCTTACAAAAGGTGGCCTTCAAGCTGAAGATAAATTATTTGCAACTTTGGATACAACCACTAGAAGAGCTGACTTTAAATTCAAAACGCTGGAAACAGTTCTCTTTTCTGACACTGTAGGATTTATATCTAATCTTCCAACTAAATTAGTTGAGTCCTTTAAAGCAACGTTAGATGATTTAGCTTCTGCTGATCTTTTAATTCATGTGATTGATGCTGCAGATTCAAATAGAGATTATAAGATTAAAGAAGTGAACTTAATACTAGGTGAATTAGGAGTCACATCTATGCCTCAAATTAGAGCCCTAAATAAAATTGATTTATTAAAAGGTGCTGATATATGGCCTGCAAATAATCTGCATCCTGAAATCAAGATATCAAGCGCGACTGGTGATGGACTTGAGGAGTTAAAAAATGCAGTTTCTGAAAACCTGTTCGGAGGTCTATTGTCTGGGTGGGTTCAATTCTCTCCTATTCAAGCGTCAGTTCGATCAAAGTTATTTGATTCTGGCTGTATTCTTGAAGAGAAGATGGATTCCAATGGCAGTTATCAATCTTTGGTTTCAATTTCCCAAAGCATGCTTGAACAATTTGAAGAAGCTGAAATTTTTAAAAATTTAAAACCTATCTCTCCTTAATAAAGAGCTATATTCAAAAGTCTTTATTTACAAGACAAGCTATGAGAAATCTGGATTTGTGGGATCATAAAAAACCTGCCCTTGGAATATTTCAGGATTTGCACATGTTCCAGCATTTTCTAATTCTTCCCTAGCAGTTCCTCCAGTTTCGTCCCATAAAGCCATTCCTGTTGTCATGCCATCCATATTTATATGAAAGTTACCGAACCAGTAATCAAATTCTGATTCTGGATCTACAGGAACATAAACACCATATGCATAAAAGCCACCAACTGCATCAGAATCTAACGCGTCCAGCCAATTGTTATATGCAATTAACCCATTGGATAAGCTTGTTTGATCCATTCCATCATTAAGGGTACAAGGCATAAAATTTGCGGCAAAAGTGCCATCCTCTGATGTAGGTCCAAAATTATATGGGTTGTATGGAAAGACGAATTCATAACCATTTCTATTTTCTGCATCACATTGAAGCACAGAGGCATATTTATCTCCCCAAGCCTTAGCATCTTCACTCGCCATCCATTCACTCCAAGCCAGATCTGCGTCCTCTTTTGATGTCCAACTTAACTCCCACTCCCCATTGGTTAGTGTGTTATTTTCACTTGCAGGAGCGTAACCCCAAGAACCAAGCAATGAATCCGATAGTCCAATATCTCTCCAATCAGCTATCATTTGCATCATTAGTTCTTCACTGAAATCCTCTCCAGGGAAACATTCCATAAATTCATTGAACATAGTGAAGTTTGTTGCATCCCAAGCGACCGAAGATTCCTCTACATCCTCAGAAACAGTACATGCAATAACAAATAAAAAAGGTATAGTTAATAAAGCTAATTTTAATCTGGTTTTCATTTTAATTTTTCCTTTAATCACAAAAATACATATTGAATAAATATACATTATTTATTTGAAATATTCATAGAACGGTATAATAAAACTATGCATTATTCTCAAAGCTCAATAGATGCAATTATTATTGGTGGCGGACATAACGGTTTGGTATGTGCTTATTATTTGGCTACAAAAGGTTTAAAAGTTCATATTTTTGAAAAAAAATCAATTGTTGGAGGCGCAGCAATAACTGAAGAATTTCATCCTGGGTTTAGAAACTCAGTTGCAAGCTATACGGTTAGTTTATTAAATCCAGAAATTATTAAAGACATGAAACTCAAGGAATATGGTTTAGAGATTGTCAAACGCCCTATTTCAAATTTCCTGCCCATAGACAATACAACTTACCTAAAACTAGGCGGCGGCTTAGAGCGAACACAGGAAGAATTTAAAAGATTTTCTGCAAAAGATGCAGCACGATTACCTGAATATTACAATCGAATTGAAGCGGTTGCTGATGTTCTCAGAGATCTTTCAATAAAAACTCCGCCAAACCCAAAACAAGGCATCAAGGCTGCCTTGAATGCCGCATTGCAACTTTGGCCAATAGCAACCAAAGGCAATCAAGTGCATAGAGATGTTTATGACCTGTTTACCAAAAGTGCGCGCTCCTTTCTTGATTCATGGTTTGAAAATGAGCACATAAAAGCAGCTTTTG
>JBJLIA010000023.1:0-7939 GCA_045564035.1 Gammaproteobacteria bacterium
AGGCTTACGATCTTTCTCAGGACTTACCATTTGAGTCCCCATTTATTGTTGACTCTCGCAAAGGAAATATTGGTGGAGATCCAGAGGGTGTTGCTTTGTATAAGACTTCAGCCACAGAAGGATATGTGGTTCTCTCTTCTCAAGGCGATAACAAATATAATCTTTACGATAGAAAAGCTCCTTTTGCTTTTATCACCAGCTTTCAGATTTCAGATCAGGATGGCGGTATAGATGGAACATCTGATACCGATGGTATTTCTGTTTCAAGTTTTAATTTTGGTGGAGAGTTTTCTAAAGGCTTATTGGTAGCTCAGGATGGTTACAACTATGATGGAAATGAACTGAAGAATCAAAACTTTAAAATCATTTCCTTCAAAGAAGTCTTAAAGAAAACCAATCTAGATTAATCTAAATTATTTTTGTTTGCTGTAATTTCATTTGCATAAGTTTCATAAACTTCTACAAATTCAGGATGAGTTAGTATCCAAAACTGATCGCTTTCAATCTTCTTAAAAACAATGGTAGCTAAGTCTTCTGGAGTCATACCTTCTTTAACGCCATCGGCAAGCCACTGAGCGTTGTTCTTGGCGCTTTCATGCTGATCAATCGAGGATTCATCAAGATCTAAACCAAGGTGATCTCTTTTAATGATATTGGTTTGAACCAACCCTGGGCAAAGCACAGATACTCCCACTTTGTCATTGTCTTTTAGATCCTCATGCAAGGTTCGGGTTAAACCTACAACTGCATGCTTGGTGGTTGTATAAGGTGCCAGAGCAGGGCCAACAATGATACCTGCCATGGAGGATGTATTAATAATATGGCAACGCTCTTGGCTGGCAATCATCTCATCAACAAAGAGATTTAAGCCATAAATTACACTCATTAAATTTACATCAATAATTCGTTGCCAGTTTTTTTGATCAGCTTTCCAGGCTCGACCCTCTAAAAAGATTCCTGCGTTATTAAACAGGAAATGAACTGTACCAAACTCACTTGCAATTTTTTCTTTCGCTTTTGCAAAGTCTTCTAAGTTAGATACATCACACTGGATGATCATGGAGGGACACTCAGCCATAAGGTTATGGGTCTCATTTAAACCATCTTCATTCAGGTCCATTAAGACAACATTCATTTGAAGTTTTGCAGCATGCAATGCTAGGCCTCTGCCAATTCCACTGGCAGCGCCAGTGATTAAAGCAGTTTTGTTTGTAAAAATATCAGCTTGCAAGATACCCACCATCAATAGGGTAGTAGGATCCAGTTATGTAAGATGCCTCAGATGATGCTAAGAAATAAATTAAGTTGGCGACTTCGTCTGATGTTGCAACTCGATTCATAGGAATGCGTTGCAGCATGTATTGCATAATGTTTTCATCTTTCATGAGTTCGGTATTCATGGGCGTATCAATAACACCTGGACCAATGGCATTCGCTCTGATGTTCATAGTGGCATAGTCTTGTGCAATTGATTTGGTTAACCCCACCACTGCATGCTTCGATGCTGCATAGGGTGCCTGGGCTGCACTCGCTCTTACTCCCATGATCGAGGCAACATTCACAATTGCTCCTGCATCAATCTTTTGCGCGGTTGCCAGTTTTAAGAATTCTCGACAGGCATAAAAGGTGCCATGTAAATTAATATCGATGGTTCTATGCCATTCATCAACAGAATATTGATGCAATGGGTTTAAGGCTGGGCTAATACCAGCACAATTAACCAGCACATGAGCTGGACGATTGTTAGCTTGCAAGTCGGCAAAAACCCTATCTACTTGGGCATGGTTTGTAATATCGATATGTGCAAAATTAATATTACAAGTGTCTGATTTCAGGTTATTTATTGACTGCTCTCCAGCATCTTTATTGGCATCGAGTATCAATACTTCATAACTTTCGTCTAAAAATCGCTTCACTGCACTTAAGCCAATGCCTGAGGCACCACCTGTGATTACAGCTAATGGCTGTGTATTTTTATCTGCCATGGTCTTTCAATATAAATTTAGTTATCCAATTGTATCTAATCAACTATAACGAATCAGGAGTTTACGAACAATATTGGAATATTTATTAGAATCATTGACAAAAAAAATCTAGTTGATACTCGTTGATTGATGAATGTATTTATAGGATAGTAAAATCCCAATGATGCATTCTGATAAATACATACAAGCTTTGGTAGACAGCCAATCTTTTTTTGAAATTCATCAAGAAAATGTTCTTGGTGTAGAGATGGATGTGTTTAAAAATCGACCTAGATCATTGGTAGATTTCATTGAGCTTTCTGCAAGTCACGGTGAAAAACCCTATTTGATCTATCAAGATAAAGTTATTAGCTTTACTCAACATCTTTCATTGGTGAAAAAGGCAGCTCACATTCTTCAATCACAATATAATGTTAAAGCTGGAGATAGGGTTGCTATTTATGCTGCTAATTGCCCTGAATGGATTATATTTTTTTGGGCAACTGTATGCATTGGTGCGATTGCTTGTGGTTTGAATGGTTGGTGGAAAGGCTCAGAAGCTATTAAGGCTATTGATGCTGCAGATCCTAATATTATTGTTTCAGATCAAAAAAGATTTAATAGAATTGCTGACCAAATCAAACATCCAAGCTTAATTTTTGAGGATTTAGATTTATCTTCCTATGCGCAAGAACTGAAATCTTTTGTTCGCATAGATGAGGATGAGTGCGCTTGTCTTTTGTATACATCAGGCACAACTGGAACTCCTAAGGGTGTTATGACTTCGCACCGATCAATGATCGCTAATTCAACATTACAAATGCTTCAAGGTGCTGCTGTGTCTCAGTATTCTTCAAGTCATGGGATTGACTGGTCAAAGAATATCCCTACTAGCTTGTTAACATCTCCTTTATTTCATGTATCAGGTTTATCAGCAGGGGCTGTAACCAGCTTATTTGTGGGCTCTACAACATTGATGTATGACGGAAGATTCATGCCGGAAAAGGTGATTGCATTAATGCAAAAGTTCAGTGCTACATCCTGGGGTGGCGCTGTTCCTACTGCGCTCAAGAGAGTTCTAGACGAAGCTGAATCTAAGCAGTTAAAACTTAAAAGCCTACTGGTTGTAGGCGGAGGTGGGGCTCCTATGCCTCCAGAATTAATTGATCGAACTGGCGAAGTATTTCCTAATTCTAAATATAGTTTTGGTTATGGTTACGGGCTTACCGAATCAGGCGCTATCACAATTATAAATTGGGGGGAGAATCTTAGTTCCGAACCCTCATCACCTGGCTCAACAATGCCTACCATTAAAATTCAATTAAGAGATGAGAATGGCACAGTGATAACAAAAGATTCTACCGAAGGTGAAATATATGTTCAAAGTCCATCGGTAATGTTGGGTTATTACAACAACCCAGATGCTTCTGCTATTGCGTTAAGTGGTGATAGGTGGTTAAAGACTGGAGATTGGGGCTCCAAGAAAGGCTCGCTTTATTTCATTGCATCAAGACGAACAGATCTAATTTTACGAGGAGCTGAAAATGTATATCCTCAAGAAATTGAACTTATTTTAGATTTACATGAGCATGTAGACGAATCAGCCGTAATAGGAATTCCAAATGATGACTTGGGACAGGAAGTCATGGCTATTATTTCTTCTCAAAATTCTCAATTAAGGAGCGAAGAACTAGCAACATGGGTTGGCAATGAACTAGCAGATTTTAAAGTGCCATCAAAATGGCAATTTACAAGTTCACCTTTACCAAGAAATGCTTCCGGAAAATTAATGAAACATGTTTTAATAGACACATCTAAAAATACTATGGTTGAAGAAGATGAGTGATTCAAAAGATTTACTAAGAGCCCCCTTTGAACTTGCATATAATTACAAGCGCTCAAATGGTCCTGTTATGTCAAAATTTTTCGAAGCTCTAGGCGAGAAGAAAATCCTAGGAACAAAAAGTAGCATGGGCAAAGTTTTTGCGCCTGCTGCTGAATTTGATCCTGGGACCAATGAGGCACTAAGTGAAATGATTGAAGTGGGTCCAGGAGGAGTTATAGAGTCCTTTAGTTGGATTGATAACCCTCAACACCATCATCTCATCAAGCAGCCATTTGCCTTTGCTTTGATCAAACTCGATGGCGCAGATACTTCTATGCTGCATATGGTAACTGACTGTAACGAATCTGATATGAGAATTGGTAGAAGGGTAACAGTCACCTGGTCTGAAGCTCAAGAACAAAGAATAACAGATATCAAATTTTTTAAATTAGAATCATGAGTGCAGAAGATACACCAAAAGATTATTCAGAATACCCAATTAATTTGGAGTATCACTATACCGCTGGTTCAGCTACAACAAGATTCTTGAATCAAGTTAAAGAAGGGAATATTGTTGGCCAGGGTTGTCCAAAATGTAAAGCAGTTTATGTTCCCCCCAGAGGAAGTTGTCCTAGATGTGGAGTTGCAACCGATATTGAGGTTCCATTAACTGATAAGGGGTGCATAGAATCATTTACTGTGGTGCACATCCCGATTCCAGGAAATCCTATTGTACCGCCCTATGTTTGTGCAATGATTAGATTAGATGGAGCAAATATCTCATTTTTGCATCTCATACAAGAAGTTGATATTAAGGAAATAAGAATAGGCATGCGCATTCAAGCTGTCTGGAAGCCCAAAGAGGAGTGGACTCATTCTCTAGAAAACATTAAATGGTTTGCTCCTATCGATGAACCAGATGTAGATGTTGCGACTTTGAGGTTTCAAGAATCATGAAGAAAGTGGCGATAGTTGGTTACGCACAACACCCTATATTAAAAAATGCAGGAGCATTAAATGAAGTTGAGCTCATTATGCCAGTGGTGCATCAGCTGTTTAATGATTTGGGAGTCAGCCAAAAGGACATTGATTTTACCTGTTCTGGCAGTTGTGACTATTTGCAGGGAGCGGCTTTTGCTTTTGTGGAGGGTTTGTCAGCCATTCAGACCAATCCGCCTATCAAGGAATCTCATGTGGAAATGGATGCAGCATGGGCCATGTATGAATCAATGTTAAAAATTCAAATGGGTGATGCTGAGACGGCTTTAATTTATGGTTTTGGCAAATCATCACCTGGAGATTTGGATGCAATCATTTCTCTTCAAATGGATCCATATTATATTTCTCCTCTTTGGCCTGACCGAGTTAGTTTAGCCGCTTTGCAAGCTCAGGTTCTGCTTGATCAAAATATAATTACACAAGAGCAAATGCTTGCGACAGTGATTGAGGCAAGAGTAAACTCAAAAAATAATAAGAATGCCTTAATCACTGATTTAATTAATGAATCAGAGTATCTGAATACTGCAATGGTATCTTCTCCATTAAATAAGTTGGATTGCCCTCCAATTTCAGATGGTTCCTCTGCGATGATTATTGCATCAGAAGACAAAGCCTATGAATTTACAGATCATCCTGTCTGGATAGAGGGGATTGATCACAGAATTGAATCTTCAAATTTAGGATGCAGAAACCTCACAACCTCCAACACCATGCAGACTTCAATGGATCAATTAGATTTAAAAAATATAAAATTTGATGTGGCAGAATTACATACTCAATTTAGCCATGAATTGCCTTTTTTAAAATCTTTATTAAATCTGCAGGATGTTCCAACGAATATTTCAGGTGGTCCATTGGTCGGGAATGTGATGATGTGTGCAGGGCTTGATGCAATTGGTAAGACCTATGAGTCACTCAAAGACAATCAATTCACTCATGGCTTGGCTCACGCAACTTCTGGTCCTTGTCTTCAACACAATATGTTAGTTCACTTGGAGAAACAAAAATGATTCAAGCAGGTGTAATAGGCGTTGGGCAGACAAAATATGATGCTAAAAGACGCGATGTTTCTATGGCAGGGTTGGTTAGAGAGGCCATTGACAATGCAATGTTAGCAGCCGACCTTGAATGGGATGCCATTGATGCAGTTATTTTAGGTAAAGCGCCAGACATGTTTGAAGGCGTTATCATGCCAGAATTATATTTAGCTGATGCAATAGGGGCTGTTGGTAAGCCTGTTTTGCGAGTTCATACTGCAGGCAGTGTTGGTGGAAGTACCGCAGTAATTGCTGCTTCTCATGTTTGTTCGGGCCAGTTTAAAACAGTGCTTACCGTAACCTTTGAAAAGCAATCGGAATCTAATGCTACTTGGGCTTTATCGCCTCGTTATCCATATTCTCCCCATATCAACGCAGGTGCAGGGGGTTATTTTGCTCCATTCATTAGAGAATATATTCGTAGATATGAAGCTCCGGAGCACATAGGTTGGAAAGTCGCAGCAAAAGATCGTCAAAATGCTTTAAAGAATCCATTGGCCCATCTACACATACCTGGGATTGATGCAAAAATGGTGAGTGATACACCCATGCTATGGGAACCTTTACGTTATCTTGAAAGCTGCCCATCATCCGATGGAGCTTGCGCATTAGTTATCACTGCTCAAGATCAGGTAGGCTCAAGAAATGTCGCATGGATTAAAGGCATGGCTGTTAGATCAGAAGGCACCCTGTCTGCAGGCAGAGATGAAGTAAACCCCCAAGCTGGAATTGATTGCGCAAAAGACATTTATAAACAAGCTGGTATTACAAATCCATTTACTGAGATTGATTGTGCCGAAATCTATGTTCCATTTTCTTGGTATGAACCTATGTGGTTAGAAAATCTTGGGTTTTGTGATTTAGGAGAGGGCTGGAAACTGACCGATAAAGATGCAACAGTCATCGATGGAGAGATGCCTTTAAACATGTCTGGTGGAGTTTTGTCTTCTAATCCTATTGGCGCATCTGGAATGATCAGATTTGGTGAGGCTGCGCTTCAGGTAATGGGGTTAGCAGAAGACCATCAAGTTGAGGGTGCTAAAGTTTCCATGGGTCATGCCTATGGGGGTGCTGCACAGTTTTTTGCTATGTGGATAGTGTCATCATCACTTGATTAGTTAGGAGAGTTTTATGAATACAGATCATGCGATAGTAGAAGAGAAAGATCACGTTATGGTGATTACACTTAATCGTCCGGAAAAAAGAAACGCCTTAAGTCCTGGCATGCTTGTTACCATATATGAAGCTTGGAGAAAGCTTGATGAAGATTCAAATTTACGTTGCGCTGTTTTAACTGGAGCTGGAGGAACTTTTTGTTCTGGAGCGGATTTAAGCGCCATGAAAGACGGCAATGAAGACTCTGAAATGATGGAGAAGCTTAAAGAAATTCCTGATCTGCATTGGCAATCTTTGCTGCGCCATAATAGACCGAATAAACCAATTATCGCTGCTGTTGAGGGTTTTGCTCTTGCAGGTGGTACAGAAATTTTACAAGGAACTGATATAAGAGTTGCTGGTAAAAGCGCCGTGTTTGGTCTATCCGAACCATTAAGAGGTTTATTTCCCTTGGGCGGATCCACAGTTAGATTAAGACGACAAATTCCCTATACGCTTGCGGCTGAGGCCTTGTTAACTGGCAGAAGAATTTCTTCTGAGGAAGCTTTAAGATTTGGTTTGATTGGTCATGTAGTTGAAGATGGTAGCGCACTAGATAAAGCTATGGAGATTGCAGAAACTGTAAGCGCAAATGCTCCTCTATCCATTCAAGCAATCGTAAAGTCTTTACGAGAAATAGATGAAAGCTATTTAGAGTCTGAAGCTTTAGAAAAAGAGCTAGAAATTGGACAACCAATTTTTTCTACAGAAGACATGATGGAGGGGCTGACGGCTTTTGCTGAAAAAAGAAAGCCTAATTTTAAAGGAAAGTGAGTAAACTTTTAGTCGAAACCGTTGAGGGTGTTCGCACTCTGACTTTCAATCGTCCGGATACAAGGAATGCATTTGATGCTGAGCTATGGGGCCTTTTTCGGGATGAATTAAATTCTGCCAGCGATGATCCAAGCATTTTTTCAGTCATTGTTACTGGATCCTCTAATACATTTTCATCAGGCGTT
>JBJLIA010000024.1:0-7240 GCA_045564035.1 Gammaproteobacteria bacterium
CATTTCTAGAAAATTCAATGATTGCTATTTGCATGCCCAAACAGATTCCGAAATAGGGTAGCTTGTTTTCTCTAGCAAATTGACATGCATAAATCATTCCTTCTATGCCCCTACTTCCAAATCCACCCGGTACAAGGACGGCTTGGTAAGATTTTAAAACTTTTGCCACATTTCCTCTGGTTATTTTTGCTGCATCTATCATGTGAATTTCAACTTTTGCAAGATTAACAATTCCAGCATGATCAAGCGCTTCGTTTAATGATTTGTAGGAATCTTTTAGATCAACGTATTTACCTACAACGGCAATAGAGACTTTTTTCTTGGGATTTAATTTTGCATCAACCACTCTTTTCCAATCATTCAATCTTGGCGATTTTACTTTCAATAAGTTTAATTTTTTGAGAAGAATTTTATCTACTCCCTGTGCATATAACAGTAAAGGTATTGAATATACCGTTTCTGCATCATGCATTGAAATTACACTGTTAGGGTCCACTGAGCAAAATAAAGCTATCTTTTTCTTTTCATCATTTGGTAGCTCTTTTTCTAATCTGCATATTAAGCAATCTGGTTGTAAGCCAAGAGATCTCAACTCCTTTACAGAATGTTGAGTGGGCTTAGTTTTAAGCTCCTCAGATACTTTGATATATGGAACCAAAGTAAGATGCGCTAATGCAGTATTAGATGATGGGAGTTCAAGCATCATTTGTCTGATTGCCTCAATAAAAGGTTGGCTTTCAATATCGCCTACTGTTCCACCTATTTCTACGATTGCTATATCAGAACCTTTTGCACCCTCTTTAATCCTTCTTTTGATTTCATCTGTGATATGAGGAATAACCTGAACAGTGCCTCCAAGATAGTCACCCCTCCTTTCATTTTGTATAACTTTTTCGTAAACCTTTCCAGCAGTAAAATTATTTTTTTTACATGCCTGAAAACGAACAAATCTTTCATAATGACCAAGATCTAAGTCAGTTTCTGTTCCATCATCGGTTACAAAAACTTCACCATGTTGAAAGGGGCTCATGGTTCCGGGGTCAACATTGATGTAAGGATCGAGCTTATTTAAAGAAACTTTTAAACCTCTTGCCTCAAAAAGAGCTCCAATTGATGCGGCTGCAATACCCTTGCCAAGAGAGGAGACAACACCGCCGGTGATAAAAATGTACTTTGTTTGAGCCATCAGTTTTTAAGTTACGATGGGAATACAGAATATCAGATTCTAGCCCTAATAAAAACTAAGTTAAGCAGATTCTTCAAATAAAGGTCTTGATAGATCAGCCCAATCAATCTCAGCATCACTTTTGGCTTCAGCGTATTCTAGAATACCTAAATCTTCAAATTTACCCTTAACAGAATCTCTTAACAGGCCAATTCTTCTTAAGTTTGGCATGACTCTTTGAAAAAGGAGTTTTTGGAAATGCTTAGTTATATCAGAACTTAATTGAAATTGTCTTGCATCCTCAGCATTCCAGCCAAAATGTTCAAAAACATCCATTGAAACAAGTCTTTCTCTGCTTAGCCAGCATGCTTCATAGGCAAATTGAGCACGATCTTCTTTTTCATCATCTGATAAAGTTTCAACAAACTCTTCAAGATAGTTTATCCCAAAGGTAACGTGCCTAGCCTCATCCCGAATGATCAAGCCAAGCATGTCTCGCAACACTGGATCCTTGGTAAGCTCTCTAGAAGTTTGAAATGCAGCTAGTGCCAATCCCTCAATAATAATTTGCATGCCAATGAACTTAAGATCCCATCTTGGATCAGTAAGAATTTTATCTAAAATTGATTTTAAAGCATTGCCAATTGGATACATAAGCTTTGTTCTTGTTTGAATATACTTATTAAAAGCTTCTACATGCCTGGCCTCATCAAATGTTTGTGATGCTGCATAGAGTTTTGCATTGTAAGTTGGCGCGCAAGATGTAAGTTGAGAAGCAACCAAAAGAGCTCCTTGCTCCCCATGAAGAAATTGACTCTGACTCCAAGCAATTCGATGATTTAAAAATTCTACCTTTTGATCATCAGAAAATTTTTGATATGGAGCATAATCATCCCAAAATATTGGAGTTGGTTCAGTCATTGGTTCAAAGGGTCTAGACCAGTCCACATCAACTTCAACATTCCAATTAAGCTCCTTGCCTAATTCATATAGTTTTTTTATTCTGTTATCCTGAACGGTGTAATCCCAGTTGTATGCTCCAGATAGTGGAGTATTAAAAATTTCTGCAATATCATTGGCAACTCCCTCAGTCATATATGGAGGTAAATCTTCCTCTAACTTAATGTCTCTAGGGTTATTTTTGGTATATTTAATTTTCATATATTTAGATATTGCCGTTTTACTCTTTGGCTCATTTTGATCATAAGTTCATAAGAAATCAAATCATTTTTTTGAGCATTCTCTAATATCGATAAATCAGGTGACCACAATTCACACCAGTCTCCAATTTTACAATCAGGGATTTCTGTAACATCAATCGAAATAAGATCCATGCTGACTCTTCCGATAATTTCAGATTGATGGCTATTCACTATTACAGACGTTCCATCTATTGCTGTTTGAGGAAAGCCATCAGCATAACCACAATAAACAATAGCAATCTTAGATGGTTTCGTTGTCTTTACCCTGCCGCCATATCCAATTCTTTTATTTTGGTCTAAGGATTGAATAGAAATAATTTGACTTCTAAACGTCATAGCAGTTTTTAAACCAGGAAAGGCAATTCCCCCATACATGGCAATACCTGGTCTCACCCAGTCATATGCTTGATCTGGAAAATTAAACACTCCTGCAGAATTCAATACACTTCGCTGTATGTCATTTGAAACCTGATTCCACGCATGGTCAAAATTCTTAAATTGAGTATTATTCAGATCATCTTCTGGATTATCCGCGCAAGCTAAATGCGTCATCAAAACATTTGAATCCTTTAAAAGCGATTGAAATTGACCAAGCTCATCTAATGCAATGCCCAGTCTATTCATTCCAGTATTTACTTTTATCCAAAACTGTAAATCATCTTGATATTGCTTTGCCAATGGTAATTGTGAAATTGAATGAACAACAGACCAAATATTATTTTGTTTTAAAGCGTCATAAGCATCTGATGAATATACACCTTGCATAGCTAAGATTGGTTTCAAAGAGTTTTCTCTTATCTTGAGGGCCTCACCCAATCTAACAACACCATATCCATCTATTGCATCATCCAATGCCTGAGTAGCCCTCTCAAGATCATGTCCGTAGGCATTACTTTTTATAATACCCATGATTTTGCAGTTCGAAGGTAGGTTACCCTTAATTACTTGGATGTTATTTCTAATAAGCTCATAATCAATTACAAGCTCAGAATTTGGTTCAATCATTGAATAGAGTCGTAATAGCTATCGACAGCAAAGTCTTCAAACCTGGTATATTCTTTAAGAAAAGTAAGATTCACTTTCCCAATTGGTCCATTTCTTTGTTTTCCGATAATAATTTCAGCCTTGTTTCCCTCTTCAGAATCTTCATTATAAACTTCATCTCTATAGATAAATAAAATTACATCTGCGTCTTGCTCAATTGCACCTGAATCTCTTAAATCCGCCATGATAGGTCGTTTATTTGGTCTTTGTTCCACAGCTCGATTTAGCTGAGATAACGCTACAACAGGAACATTAAGTTCTTTAGCAAGCATTTTTAAAGATCGAGAAATTTCAGAAATTTGATTTACTCTGTTTTCTTGAGATGCAGGCAATTGCATCAACTGAAGATAATCCACAACAATCAAAGATAATCCATTGGGTTCCTGTCTAGCAATTCGTCTGGCTCTTGCTCTCAGCTCCATGGGTGATAACATTGAACTATCGTCGATGTAAAGAGGTAGATCTTTTAATTTTGAGGATGACTCCATAAACTTTTTAAGGTCAGCCTGATTCATTGAAGCTGACCTCACTTTTTGTTGATCAATTTTAGCGTTACTTGCTAGCAATCTAGTGGTCAAGGACTCAGCAGGCATCTCGAGACTGAACACGAGGACGCCACCAGAAATATCTTTGTTAAGAACAAAGTTTTCAACAATATTCATACTTAAAGCTGTTTTGCCCATGCTTGGTCTTGCAGCAATAATTATTAAGTCTCCATTTTGCAGCCCTTGTAATTTGCTATCAATATCCTTAAAGCCTGTAGATGCTCCCAGCAAAGAAGATCCGTTTTTTGCAATTTCATTCATTCTTTCAATTGATTGGGGAATCAGCTCATCTAATTTCTGAATATTTGTTGATGTTCTGCTAGCTTCATCATTTAATGAAAAAATTTTTGTTTCAGCTTCATCGAGCAACTCAGCCGCGTCTTTACCTTGAGGATTGATAATGAGCTCAGAAATTTCTGAGTTTATTTTCATTAACCTTCTTGAAATAGATTTCTGCCTAATCATTCCAGCGTAGGCTTCCAAATTAGCTGCAGAAGGACTTGTGGAGGCTAGATCAATTAAATAATTCTTTCCACCAGCTCTTGTAAGGAGGTTTTTACTGTCCAGTCGATCTGAAACAGTTAGAGGGTCGAGAGGTTTATTAGAATTAACAAGTTCGCCCATTGACTGAAAAATATTTTGATGGTCTTGACCTTCAAAGTCAGCGAATTCGATAATCTCGCTAACAGCATCATATCTTTCAGTTTCGAGCATTAGTCCGCCTAGAATAGCTCTCTCAAGCTCTCTTACTTGCTCTGTATTTTCTATAGACTTGTTAGACATAAATATGATTCTTACATCATATTATTAAGATAACAACTACTCTGGTTGAACTGATACCTCAACAATACATGAAACTTCAGGATGGAATAAAAGAGTAATTGAATAATCTCCAAGTTCTTTTAGAGGGCCATCAGGTAATTGAATAACGCTTTTATCTACATCGTGATCTATTTCACTAAATGCTTCTGATATTTCTCTAGTCCCAACTGATCCATACAATGCTCCCTCTTCAGTCACTTGAACTTTAATTTCTACTTTAGCCCCTGAAACTGTGTCGGCTTTACCTTGAGCATTTGCCATCTCATCTGCAGAAGCTGCAGCCAGTTCTGCTTTCTTGCTTTCAACGTACTTTAAGTTTTCATCAGAAGCGAACATAGCTTTCTTTTTGGGAATAAGAAAATTTCTGGCATATCCTGAGCTCACCTCAACGACGTCTCCAATTTCACCTAATTTCTGGATTTTATCTAAAAGTATAATTTTCATAATTTATCTGTGGGAGTCTGTGTATGGGAGTAAAGCTAAAAAGCGAGCAATCTTAATTGCTTTGGTTAATTTTCTCTGCTCAGAAGCGCTAATATTAGAAACTCTGGCAGGTATAATCTTCCCTGTTTCAGTAATATACCTTTTCAATAGATCAACATTCTTATAATTGAAGTTTTTATTATTAGATTCGCTCATTTTTCACCATCCTTTGACTCTTCTTTGGTAACAGGCTCGGCTGCAACGGTTTTTTCTGCTGGAATAACTTTTGGTTTCTCTTGGCTTGACTCATCTTCTTGAGGCGCTTTTTTTGCCTCCCTCGACTCTACTAGTAGCAATGAGTCCTCTAAGGATGGAGAATCAACTTTTAGTAAAAGATGGCGGATAACTGAAGTATCATATTTTAATTTAGATTCAAGCTCCAGAGCTGCCTCTGAGGGACCTTCAATCTGTAAGACGGCATAATGTCCTTTATTGTGATTTAGGATGCTGTAAGCAAGTTGCCTGCGACCAATATTTTCAAGCTTATTGATTTTAAAATTTATATCGGTCAAGGTCTTTTCAAACTTTGATTGAAATTCGTCGAACTTAGAAGAGAGATCGGGGTTAAGTATTAATGTTAATTCGTAATTATTCATATTTTTCCTTATGAGTTAGTAGATTTTTTGAATATCAAAAAACCAAGGAGCGTGAATTCTATGCCAAATACATCAAGCAATCAATAATTATTTTTTAAGAAACCAAAGGCTCTATCAAAAAAGCTTTTATTATTTTCTAAGGTATAGCCCTGCTTAATTTGATCGAAACCGAACCCTATCAAACCTATGGCAGTTGCATATATTGGATTTTTTAGAACGGGCTCCATTCCATTAAATTTTTCTGGAATACCTAGTCTTACGCTGGTTTGGAAAATAGACTCAGCCAAGGCAACAGCTCCTTCCATTTTTGATGTGCCGCCTGTTAGCACAATCCCAGCAGGAATTTTATTTTCAAAACCATTACGCTTAATTTCTGCTTTTACTAAATCAAAAAGCTCAACATATCTTGGCTCAATAATTTCAGCTAAAGACCTTCTTGCAAGATCTTCTGGAGGTCTGCCTCCAACTCTCATTACTTCTAAGGTTTCTCCATCCTGGGTGAGTTCAGCTGCTGCGCAACCATGTTTTTGTTTAATATCTTCTGCTTGAGCAGTAGGAGTTCTTAAAGCAACAGCTATGTCGCTAGTTACTTGATCGCCCGCAATGGGTATAACACCTGTAAAAGATATTGAGCCCGAATTAAATACCGCAATATCTGTGGTACCTCCACCGATGTCAACCAAACAAACTCCCAATTCTTTTTCGTCTTCTGATAAAACAGAATACGAACTAGCTAGTTGCTCTAAAACAAAGCCATCTACCCCTATCCCACATCTTTTAACGCATTTTTCTATGTTCTGGATAGCATTATTTGCACAAGTAACTAAATGAACATGAGATTCTAATCTAACACCTGACATCCCAAGTGGCTCTCTAATTGAGTCTTGATTATCAATAACATATTCTTGGGGAAGAACATGAAGGACCCTTTGATCCGATGGTATGGCAACTGCTTGAGCAGCTTCAATTACCCTATCTATGTCACTTGCTTCAACTTCTTTATCTTTTATGCCAACTATCCCATGAGAATTTAAACTTCGAATATGATTACCGGCAATCCCTACGTAAACATTTTTAATTTTTCCTTCAAATGATGCCTGGGCTTGATCTATAGATTTTTGAATTGCATCTGTAGTAGCATCAATATTTACTACAACACCTTTTTTAAGACCACTAGATGGATAAGATCCCATCGATATGACTTCAATGGAATGTTGATCAACATACTTCCCAATAATACAAACAACCTTTGAGGTCCCAATGTCTAATCCAACAACATAGTCGGAATCTTTTGTTCCATTATTTGCCATAATTTAATGCCGCTCCATCTTTGTATCTTAAATCAATAATACTAGGAGTTAAGTTTTTTTCGAAAATATATTT
>JBJLIA010000025.1:0-7238 GCA_045564035.1 Gammaproteobacteria bacterium
CTTGCTTGCAGTTATTATGGTTGCTAATAAATTGATTAGTAATAATAAGGTTATTTTATAGTATTCACAATACTTATATTATAAATAACATCTAATAATAAGAGGAAAACAATGAGAGATTTAAGGCCTGAGGTTCAAACTTTTCTAGATAGGGTTCAAACGTTTATAGATACGGAAATTAAACCCAACGAAGCAACGTATGCTCAACAAACAGAAGCGGGCGGCCGTTGGTGTGTGCCTCCAATCATGGAAGAGATGAAAGCTAAAGCTAAGGCTGAGGGCTTATGGAATTTTTTCTTACCTGGGTACGAGGGTGAGTTTGGAACTGGCTTAAGTAATTTTGAATACTCACATCTTGCAGAAAAAATGGGAGCTGTAGGCATTGCTTCTGAGGTGTTTAATTGTTCGGCTCCTGATACAGGCAACATGGAAGTTTTAGAAAGATATGGAACTGATGAACAAAAAGAACAATGGCTTAAGCCTTTGCTTGCTGGTGACATAAGATCTGCTTTTGGCATGACCGAGCCGGGCGTTGCTTCATCAGATGCAACTAATATGGCAGCAACGGCAGTTTTAGATGGCGATGAATATGTTATTAATGGTGAAAAATGGTGGACTTCGGGGGCAGGTGATCCCAGATGTAAAATCATTATCTTTATGTGTGTTACAGATCAAGATCCTGACTCTCCGAGACACAAGAGACATTCTCAAATTTTAGTTCCAACTGATGCCGAAGGCATTGAAACAAGAAAAATGATGGAAGTCTTTGGTTGGGATGATGCGCCTCATGGCCATGCACACCTCAAGTTCACCAATGTGAGAGTTCCAAAGAGCAATATGATTTTAGGAGAGGGCAGAGGGTTTGAAATTGCTCAGGGTCGCTTAGGTCCAGGCAGAATTCATCATTGCATGCGAGCTGTTGGTCTTGGTGAAAGAGCTTTGCAAATGATGTGTGAAAGATCTCAAAGCAGAGTTGCTTTTGGCAAACCTTTATCTCAACTAGGCGGCAACATGGATATTATTGCCAATTCTAGAATTGAATTAAACATGGCAAGACTCCTTACCCTGCAAGCAGCGCACATGATGGACACTGTTGGTAATAAAGTTGCTGCCAGCGAGATCGCACAAATTAAAGTGATTGTGCCAAACATTGTCTGTGACGTCATTGATCGGGCCATTCAAATGCATGGTGGTGCAGGCGTATCGCAAGTTTTCCCTCTAGCAAGAATGTATGCTGGCATGAGAACGTTAAGGCTTGCCGACGGACCGGATGAAGTGCATAGAAGAGCGGTTGCAAGACATGAGCTGGGTAAATATCCTACTTAAGTGTGGAGCCGTCGAATAATTTAATATTTTACGATACTGAGACCACTGGCTTAATTAAAGATTTTGCTCAAATACTCCAGTGTGGATCTATTCAAGCAAATCGCAATTTAGAGATTCAAGATGAACAAAATCTAGGTTGCGCACCTCTGCCCTGGGCAATACCTCATCCCATGGCAATGGTCACTAATAAAAAAACTCACCTTTTTAATTCCAATGTTTCACATTATGAAATGATGCGAGATCTTAATCGACAATGGCGGCAGTGGACCATTGATGAGCCCGCAGTATTTATTACCTTCAATGGGATGGCTTATGATGAAGAGCTGGTACGAAGACAATTTTATTGGAATCTATTTGAGTCATACTTAACAAATACTAATGGCAATAGTCGTTTAGATATTTTGTTGATGATGAATAATGTTGCTGCTTTTTCACCTGATCTATTAAATATTCCACTATACAAAGGCGGTCCTGCAATTAGTTTGAAACAAGCAGATTTAGCAGAAGCCAATGGAATTGAAATTGGTGACGCCCATGATGCAATTGCTGATTGTAAATTAATGATCTCTCTTCTTGAAATCATGAATAGTAAAAAACCTGAATTACTAGATTTCTTCCTCAGCATATCTTCCAAAGCAGGTGTTCAAGAAGCTGTTCAAAAACCAGGTTTTTTAGGTCTAGGAGAAGTATTTAGGCGCGAGATATTTAGATATCCAGTGGTGCCTTGTGGGAATAAAGCTCCAAATGACCTAATGTTTTTTGATCTTAGTTTCGACCCCCAAGAGATCTTTGATCTTGATACACAGGAAATTTATTCTATGGTCCAAAAGCCAGGTAAATCAGGCCCTTTTAAAAAGTATGGCATTAACAAGACCATACCGATTTGTCCCAGCGCAATGATAGATAATAAGAATGCGTTTGACACTGATTTTGTACTCTTAGAGGAGCGAGCTCAGCAAGTAAGAGAAAACAATGACTTTCAATCTCTGGTAAGCCAAGCCATGGCAGACAAAATTAGCAATTGGAATAATGAATACGATCATATTGAGCAAATGATTTATGCTGGCGGCTTTCCATCGAGAGAAGACAAAGACCTTATGGCAGACTTTCATCGAATTGATTCAGCTGAAGAGCGAATTAAAATTTGTCGAAATATCACTGATGAACGTCATAGGTCGTTTGCTGAAAGATTAATTTGTCAGTTTTATCCTCAGGCAGCTCCGGAAGATATGATGGGTCGTTACCAGTCACTTATCACTCAACGCTTGAATGAAGAGGGCCCATGGGGTTCTATGAGCAAGGTGATGACAGAGCTCGACAAACTCTTAGAAAAAGATAACTCTTCAGAAACTCAAAGTATTCTTGAGGATACAAAAGAGTTCTTAACCCAAAGATCCGCATCCATAGATTAAATTTAACATTAGATTTGTATCTTTTTTAGAGCCTAGAGCAGGTTTTTCATTTGTCTGATTGTCAAAATGACAATTTATCATTTATATGTATAATTATAGGTTCGTTTAAATTAATAGTTTTAAGAGATGCAAACAAGCGCAATAGAAGCTCAGCCTAACCTCAAATCAGCACATACCTGCAAGATTGGAAAAGTATTTGCAGAGCGCAGAAAGTTGCTTTCTCTATCTGAATCTCAAGTTGCTTCTGAAATATTCGTAAACGTAAATTATATTAAGGGTATAGAGCACGGTGATTATTCAATATTTCCAGCCAGAGTTTTTGCACTTCAGTATTTTAAAAAATATGCTAATTTTCTTGATTTAAAATTAGATTTTTTTGATATATATAATTCAGAGCAAGATTTGTAATACTCTCTATCCCCGACCAAAAAATTCTCCCCCTTCTAATGTATTTCAGACTTATCTTATTATTTGTCTAGCTGTATAATGTCGAAATATTCTAGACCCGTAGCTCAGTTTTGGTTAGAGCGTCGCATTGACATTGCGAAGGTCGATGGTTCGAGTCCATTCGGGTCTACCACATTTAAAGTTTTATCTTATGTCACTTGATCATCGCTTCGAATTCAAATAGATTGAGCCAATGAGTAATTCAAAAACATATTTTCATAATTTTGAGTCTATCAATCAGGCAAAGAAATCCATTCTCTTTATTGCAGGTGCTGGCATGGATCATCGATTGGTTAGAGCGATTCAATTATCTGAATCTGAATATAATAAGCCTTTGATCATTGATCTCCCTGGTCATGGAGAATCAAAGGGATCTTCAAGTAATAAAATTGAATCTTACAGTCAGTTTTTAATAGATGCACTAGAAGCTTATGATCTTCAAAATCTCTCTTTGTGTGGTCATAGTATGGGAGGGCTTGTTGCCCTGGATATGGTACTGAATCATAATTTTGTAGCTAAAGAAGTGATTTTAGTTAACAGCATCTATCCCACAAGAGTTGCTGATGCCTTGCTTGCAAAAGCTAAGGCAGGGAATGGGGATGCTGCAAACTTTATTATTAAGTATGGGCTATACAGAAGACTTCTTGGCATGAGGAATGCTTTCTCTGAGGCTGACGATCTAGTGATGCTAGATGATTTAAATGCATGCAATAATTATGAGCTTGATTTAAATGATATAAAAAATTTGGACATTCCCATTTCAATAATTCTTGGCAGCAAAGATAGGCTAGTTGACTTAAAGGCTGTAGAAAGCTTTATTGATATTGTGCCAAGTCAGACTTATACAATGGAAGAGGTGGGACATTTCTCATTTTTTGAAGATCCTGAGGAGTTAAGCAGATTAATTTCAATGATTGTTTAACGCCTAAGTCCAAACAAATAAAATCATCGGAATTGAGATAGCCACAATCACGCATTCAAGCGGAAGACCAAGACGCCAATAATCTCCAAATTTATAATTTCCTGGAGCCATTACCAAGGTATTGCATTGGTGCCCAATAGGAGAAAGAAAAGCGCAGCTAGCTCCAACTGCAACTGCCATAAGGAAAGGTTCAACCGGTTGCCCAACTTGAATAGCAAGATTGGCTGCAATCGGCGCCATGATTACAGCAGTAGCCGCATTATTTACTATGTCAGAAACAAACATTGTAATAACAAGTACCATTAAGATTAGCCAAGGCAAAGCCATGCCCTCGGTGCTAGCAGATATAAAGTTTGCAATATTTAATGAGATTCCAGAAGTTTCTAAAGCTTGTCCTACTGGAATCATTGCAGCAAGCATTACAACAACAGGCCATTCAATATTTCTATACAGATTTCCATTTAACACTTTGATTGATATGAAAGCTATAACACATAATAAAAACGCAACAACTATGTCTATTACATTGAAGGCGGTTAGGCCAATTGCTAAACCAAAAAAGACTAAACTTTTTAATAATCGACTTCTACTCGGAATTGTTTGGAGATCTCTTTCCATTAATGGCATAAGGCCTAAGTGTTTTATTCTCTCCTTGACTCCCTCATCATCAATAGTCCTGACTCCTAGCAGTAATACATCTCCAATCTTAAAGGCTTCTCTAGCAAGCCTAGTTCTGAACTTTGCGCCCTGTCTCCATAATCCAAGCAGGGCAAGATCATCTGAGGCAAGTCTTTTCAGAAATTCATGTTTTCTACCAACCAGTCTTGAACCTGCTGTGACCATGACCTCAATTTCAGCTAAATCTGATTCTTTGACTGTGACAAGATCATCAGCGATCTCAAACCCTAGCGCCTCTTGAATAGAAGAAATATCATCTGGGGAGGTCTTAATAACTAAGATTTGCCCAGGTTGAATTTTTTTGCCCATTGAAACTCTTGAAACACCTCCTGTTTCGTTCACAACTCCAAGAACTTCTGTTTCAGGCCCAGACATTTTTTTAATTTCAGAAAGACGCATTCCGATAGCCTTACTATCATCTTTGACAGTAACTTCAAAAAGATAGTTTTTTAAATCAATGAGTCTAGTTTGATCATTTGCATTGTCACGAACTTTCACAAATCTAAAGCCTATTAATGCTATAAACAAAACACCCAATATGCTCACTGCCAATCCTACAAATGAATAGTCAAAGAAACTAAAAGCAACGCCTGTATATTCTTGCCTATATTGAGCAATGATAATATTTGGAGGTGTCCCAATCACAGTGTTCATACCGCCCAGAATACTTGCAAAGGCAAGAGGCATAAGAAACTTTGAGGGATTCCATTCCATCTTTTGACATAGCGATAGTGTAATAGGGAGGAGTAAAGCCATGGCTCCAATATTGTTCATAAATGATGATAAGAAAGCTGCAACAACCATGATCATAACCATGTATTGATTCTCTGAAAGAGTAAGACGAGAAATTAGGTTTCCTGCCAAACTTACCATTCCTGCTTCTTGTAAACCTCTGCTGATCAAAAGGACAAGCGCAACGGTTATCACAGCAGGATGTCCAAACCCTGTAAAGGCACTTTCTGCAGGCACCACTCCAAATAAAACTAGCACAGCCAAGCAAACCAGAGTGACTCCGTCATAACGCCATTTTCCCCAAATGAGTAGACCCATTAAAACAGCCAAAGTGGTTGCAAGAATAGTTTGATCAGACATGGTTAATATGTACCCTTAAATTCCTTTTTTCAATGACCATCCTACCAAATAAATCCTTCCTATAATGATTAATATTTTAGCGCTGTGTTTTTCATATTACAGACTCAAGCTATAATTATTGAATGAAAAAAATATTAGATACCTTGAATAAGTTTTTTGGAGCAGTGATTGCTATTAATATCTTGCATCAAATAGTTTCTAGTGCGGGTTATTTTGTGCTCGAAATACCAGCATTTAAAGTCTTGTATTTAATTTCAATAAGTATTTTTGGAATTGAGTTTATTTTAAGGCTTTTCAATGAACGAAAACTTTCGTTTCTTCTTTCGATTGATGGACTGGTTCTTATTAACCAAATATTTTTTTCAATCTATGATTTAAGAATCCTCAGATTATTTAGACTTTTTGATATTTTTAGTCAATCAAGGTTTCTCTTAGCAACCAATACACTTATTAAGACAATCATTAAACAACGCAATGCGTTGCTAGGCTCACAAATCATGGTGATTTCGATTTTATTGGTAGTTTCAACATTTATATATTTCTTAGAATCCTCAGTCCAGCCAGAGGTTTTTGGCAGCATTCCATCTACCATGTGGTGGGGTATAGCGACTTTAACTACTGTGGGTTATGGCGATGTTGTGCCTATGACAGACCTTGGTAAGCTGCTAGCAAGTTTTACGATGTTGGTTGGGATAGGTATGTTTGCCTTACCTGCAGCTATTCTTGCATCTGCCTACTATGAAGAGATTCAAAAAAAGAATTTTCTCGTGAGCTTTGAAGCTATTGCATCAGTGCCGCTATTTCAAGAGCTTCCAATTGGAGCGGTTGGAAAAATTAATGAAAAGCTACAGGTTGTTTTGATAAGTGAGCATGAGACTATTTTCTCTAAGGGCGAGGAGGCTGATTCAATGTTTATCATTGAATATGGAAAGGTTAAAGTAGAAATTGATCAGCCGGTCTATTTAGTAGCAGGAGATTATTTTGGAGAAATGGGCTTGCTTGGCAATGCGCCAAGAAATGCAACCATAACCGCTGCTGATGATACAAAATTACTTGAATTAACAAAGTTGGACTTGGCAGAGCTTACTCAAGAGCACCCTGGTCTGTTCAAAGAATTAGAGCTTAGCGTTTCGCAAAGAACTTCAGATTAGTCATCGCCCTTATCAGGCGCAGCCTGATGAGAGATATTTTTTTCTTGTAAACCTTCGGTTGTGTAGTCTGCAATATTTAAAGGATCTGTATTTTCCACGTAAACAGAAGTTGAAGGATAGGCAAACTCAGAACCATTGTTTCGAACAATTTTAATAATTTCAAAAATGAGGTTTTGCTTAATTTTAGAAAAATCTGTTAAGCCCACTGGG
>JBJLIA010000026.1:0-6753 GCA_045564035.1 Gammaproteobacteria bacterium
TTCTAT
The DNA here is from genome assembly GCA_045564035.1 of Gammaproteobacteria bacterium. Classification (GTDB taxonomy): domain Bacteria; phylum Pseudomonadota; class Gammaproteobacteria; order Magnimaribacterales; family D2472; genus D2472. The sequence continues at coordinate 7 of JBJLIA010000026.1, forward strand.
CAATATCATTGGAAATTATCTTTCCAGCAGTTAGCGCCCTACTAATAGCAGACCAGGCTCTATCAAAACCAAGGTTTAGCTCGATAATTGTTTTTTCATTCAAATTAAAGATCTTAGCCTTCTTTCTATCATTCAAGTTTTGAGCTGCCAATGATGTTCCAGAAAATGAAGATGCAGAGCTCGCAAAAAACTCTACTATTTTGCTAAGTTCATCTTGAATGAATTCAGACTCATTATCATTTGGAGAATTAGGATCAGTTAAATAGGAGGAAAGAAAAATTTCAGTTGAAGATTCTTTAATTCCATGTTCAATGGTTATTTTTAAATTCAGAGAATCAGAATATTTGATAAGCATGATGCCAGCATCAGGATCCGTATCGATAATTGGCATGGAAGAAGCTTCAAAATAGCTTTTAGTAATAGGCCATGAAGTGGAAGGAAGAGTTTCAACATAGACCCACATGAGTTCACCAAGGCGTCTTAATTGGACCTCATTAGACTCACCAGAAGAAAATATTTGCCTCGGCACAGGAATATCTTGAACTTCAGCAAAAACTGTTCCTTGAGAAATTGGCGGATAATGATCATCTTTATTAATGGTTAAATCTGAAGAAGGTAAATTCAAGTCAGGAGATAACTCTTCTTCAAAAAATTTATTTTTTGTTTCTGGAAAAAGACCTTCTGGGCCAGAAATATAAGAGCATGAGGTAATTAAAAAAATACTAAGTAAAAAAATATGCTTTTGAAAATATCTCATATCAATTTTAATTTTATCATTTCTTCTAATGTTTGTTCGTGAAAATTATTTTTAAAAGGTACTAAGGGAAGTCGAATGCCAGATTGAATTTTGTCCATTCTATGCAATATCCACTTCACAGGCATTGGATTGGATTCAATAAACAAAAGTTCGTATAAATTTTTAAAACGAAAGTCCAGTTCTTGCGCCTCATTAAATTGCTTTCCTAAATTGAGAGAACAAATTCGAGCAATATACTTGGGAATTATATTGGCAGCTACAGAAATAACACCGTCCCCACCATTTGCCATGAACATGTTAAAAGTAGGATCGTCACCTGAAAAAACTGAAAAGTGCTTTTGATCTATTATATTTTGAGATATTGACACAAGTTCTGCCAATCTTTCTTTATCATCTAACGCTTCTTTGATTCCAACAATATTTGGATGATTGGCAAGACTCATCACAGTTTCTGGCTTTAAATCACATGCTGTTCTTGATGGAACATTATAAAGAATTTGCGGGATATTTACTGAATCTGCAATTTTAGTAAAATGTTGCAATAAGCCCTCTTGATTTGGTTTATTATAATATGGGGTAACTATGAGAGCATAGTCTGCTCCAATTGAGGCGGCTGTTTGTGTAAGATCAATAGCTTCCGAAGTTGAATTTGCTCCTGTTCCAGCAATCACTGGAATTCTTCCCCGGGCAAAACTAACAGTTTTTTTAATAATTTCAATATGCTCTGGGACGCTTACTGTTGCAGACTCACCCGTCGTCCCAACAGCAACAATTCCATCAGTTCCAGAGTCGATATGCCACTCAATAAGTGCTTCAAGAGCTTGAAAATCTAGCTCTCCATCTGGGGACATTGGAGTAACTAGGGCTACAAAGCTGCCTTGAAGGGGTTGCATCATTAATGTTTTCAGTAAAAAATGAAACTATACACTTTTTTTTAAGGAAATGATGATCAAAAATTTAGAAGGAAAAAAATGTCCTAAGTTTAGTGCTGAGGCAACTAACCAGCAGACGATATCAAATAAAACTTATGAAGATAAGAATGTTGTAATTTATTTTTATCCTAAAGATTCAACTCCTGGCTGCACAACAGAAGGTCAAGAATTTAGAGATAACTATAAAAAGTTTAAAAAATGCAATACGGAAATTTTAGGTGTATCGCGAGAATCCATTAAGTCTCATGAGAACTTTAAATCTAAGCAGAACTTTCCGTTTGAATTATTATCTGATCCAGATGAAAAGGTCTGTAAAGCTTTTGATGTAATGAAAATGAAGTCAATGTATGGAAGGCAGTATATGGGAGTAGATAGAAGTACTTTTATAATAAATGACAAAGGGAAGATCATAAAACAATGGAGAGCAGTTAAAGTAAAGGGACATGTACAAGAGGTGCTGGAAACTATTCAGAACTTAGTTAAATAGAAGTTATGGGGCTAATTTTCTTGGCCATGAATTCCAAATAGCTTTAATCAAAGTTGCAATAGGAATAGCAAAAAATACCCCCCAAAAACCAAACATCCCTCCAAATACAAAAACTGCAAGCATTATAATTACTGGATGAAGCTTTACTGCATCAGAAAAAAGTAAAGGTACTAGCAAATTACCGTCAAGTATTTGCAGAATAAGATACGCGCCTAACAAAAGCCAAAAATCAAAAGTAAGACCAAACTGAAGAATTCCTATCGCGGCAACAGGAATGGTAACGATGAAGGCTCCCAAAAAAGGTATAAGCACTGAGAAGCCAACCAAGACTGATAAAAGAGCAGTGTATTGCAAGCCAAAGAACATAAAGATACCAGCAGCAGCTATGCCAACAATGACAATCTCAATCGCCTTGCCTCTAGCGTAATTACTTAATTGACCATCCATTTCAACCCATACCTTTTTTAGCATTTCTCTTTCTTGAGGTAGAATGCCTAAAAAACCTGAGATGATTGACTCTCTGTCAAATAGAAAGAAGAACACCAGAATAGGCAAAAGGATTAAATTTATAGCAACTGAAAGAGTATTTTGAATACCAGAAATCGAAGCTTTTAAAAAATCTTGAGAAATAGACGTGATTTGTCCAGAAAGGCTTTGTAAAAAGGTTGTGATTTGTTCAGAAGAAATTAAATCAGGATATTTTTTAGGAATATCCTGAACAAATATCATAGAAGAATTTACCCATTTAGGGATCTCAAGGATTAATGATTGAAGTTGTTGATAAACTAAAGGCCCTAACCAAATAATCATTGTTATTCCAAGCAGCATAAAGAAACAGTATGTAAAAATTAATGAGGTAATTCTGTTCATCCCGTATTGCTCCAAACGAGACTGCATACCAATAAGTAAATATGCAAATATGAGGCTGATTAGAAATGGAGTTAAAATATCACCCAAAAAGAAAAGAGCTAAAAACGAACCAGTTAACAGCAATGCAAAAACAAGAGTTTCTTCATTTGAAAAAACTTTTTTTAATATGTTATTTAAGTTTTCAAGCACTTTTTATATTTAAATTTGTCATAGAAATGCTATGTTAATTGAAATTACTCAATAGGTTAAGTTTAAAAACAACATAAAAATATATTGATATCATGATCAGTCGTACTATTTTCCTTTTTTTGGTAATAACTCAACTTTTATTTGCTCAAGAAAAAGAACTAAACTTACCCAGACTGGGCGATAGGGTCTCTGGAGTAATTTCTGTTGAGCAAGAGAAGATTTTAGGCCAAGGTTTTTTGGAGCAAGTATATGCTCAAGCTCCCTTAATTAACGATCCAATAATACAAGAATATACCGAGTTACTAATATATAGACTTTCAGAAACCTCTCAGGTTCAAGATAGACAATTTACAATAATATTAATTGATGAAAAATCGCTTAATGCATTTGCAGCTCCAGGTGGTGTAATTGGGGTGAATGGAGGCTTGTTTTTAAATGCTGGAAATGAAGCTCAGTTTGCATCAGTATTGGGTCATGAATTGGCTCATTTAAGTCAACGTCATTTTGCTAGAAATATCTTAAGAGGAAAAGATACTAATCTAGCATCTTCTTTGATCATGGTCTCAGCTATAGCCTTAGCTATTGTTTCGAATAATCCTTCTGCTTTTATAGCTGGACCAGCTGCGCTTGCTCAACAACAATTACGATACAGTCGAATCTTTGAGCGAGAAGCTGATAGATATGGTTTTAATAATTTAATTGCTGCAGGATATGACCCCAGGGGAATGGGTGAAATGTTTGAAAACATGGCAAAAACAAGGAAATTATCTGGTGACAACCCTCCTGAATTTCTTTTAACACATCCTATAACCTCATCAAGAGTAAGTGATGCATTCAATGCCGCTGAAAGAATAGAATTTTCTGGCGGAAAAAAGAATACGATAAATTTTGAGTTTATTAAAGGAAGACTCAAAACACGCTATTACTCGTCGTCACCTCAAGCAGCTGCAAGATATTTCAAAAACCTATATCTAGAGAGCCCCTCAAATGAAAATAAATATGCATATATATCTGCTCTCAAAGGTAATAGTGAGGCAGAGGAAGCAATTAAGCTTCTCAATGAAATGTTAGAAAAGTTCCCTAAAAATCTGATTTTAAATATTACAAAATCTGAGATTTTTTTATATGAACAACGTTTAGATGATGCTCTTAAAGATATCAATAAAGTGCTAAATATATCTCCGAAAAACTATCCTGCATCAATAATTAAATCCAAAATTCTTAGCGCACAAAAAGAGACCATAAAAGCTGAGGAAATTCTAAGAGATCTTCTCATTAATAAGAATCGTGATCCAAGTTTGTGGCTTCAACTATCAGAAGTTCAAAGAGCTGGAAAAAATATCATTGGCTATCATTTAAGCAGAGGAGAATATTTAATGCTTTTGGGAGATTTTGAGAATGCTTTAAATCAATTCAAATTTGCATTAGGGCTCTCAAATAATTCATTTCAAACTTCTGAAACAATCATGACAAAGATAAAGCTTGCGCAAGAAAAGCTTGGCGCAAGAAGAGGTTTTTAATTAATGATTGTCTCTTTGGGAGGAATCTTATAGCCAAGCATTGTTATACATGCTGCAAATGGAATTGCTAATAATGGAACCTGTGAAAAAGCTACTCCAAAGGATTTAGAAAGAAGAATAAATCCGCTGCCTGAGAAATCTCCCATTCTTACTAAGAAAGTATCAACCATAACAGTTGATTTATATCTATCTGTTCTTTTTAAGTAACTAAAAACAACCTCTCTTGTTGGCTTATTAATTCCATATTCAAATAGTCTTAAGATAATTGTAATGACAAATACGTAGCCAATTGTAGGATTCAAATAATAACCAATAAATGCAGCCATAAATAGAAACCCATAGAACATAAGAATAGCTTTAGGTCCAGCGAATCTTATAATTGCTGAGGTTAAGAAAAATTGAGTGAACAAAGTAAGTATTGTAACCGTTTGCTCAATCTTGCTAAAGAAAATAATTCTGTTACCACCATCTGAAGACCAGGCATTTACTATATCTATTGAAGTAACCCAATGAATGGTCATCATTCCAGTCCAAAGATACATATACAATCCTATGGATCTTATTTGAGAAGAGGAAATAAGATTTTTTAAAGCATCAAAACTTGTTCCCCCCGCGGCCTTATCTATCTCTTCTAGTGAGGTAAATCTTTTTAGTAAAGTAAGTCCGGTAACTAATGCCAATATTAAAAAAATAATTGAAATTAATGTAAAGAAAATAATGCCTGATTCATTGAATGTTGAAGCCAGTTGTTTGGAAATTTCCGAACCAAGAAAGGCTCCCAATGATCCACCCGCGGCAATGACACCAAATACATTTGAAGCACCTTCTCCACGAAACAAATTTATAATTACTACCCAAAAAATGGAAACTACAAAAAAAGAATAGACATTACACCAAACATAAAAAATCTGACTTAGCCATATTGCTGAGGAAAGATTAAAAAATTTCCATAAAGAAATAAATACCAATAAATTAAGAATAAAAAATGAGTAACACCCAACTAAAACTCCTTTTAAATTCCTTCTTGAAGCGAGCCATGAATATATTGGATTTAATAGCAACATAACAAAAGCGCCTACACCTAAAAGATATGGAAGTATGTCTGAGTTTTGAACAGCCATTTCATTTCTAACAGGTCGTAAGATATACCAAGAACAAAGGACTAAAAAAAAGAAAAATCCAGCAAGTCCAGATTCTTTAGTAAATGAGAGTGCAAGCCTTTTGAAGAAGTTTTGCATGGAACTAATTAAAATAGCCATTGTTTAATTAATTGAGAAATGGTGGGTCGCACAGGATTCGAACCTGTGACCAATTCGTTAAAAGCGAACTGCTCTACCAGCTGAGCTAGCGACCCGAGATTGGATTCCATAAAAAAGATGTGATTATTCCATATTTTCTAATAACTGCAAGGCTAATGAAGAGGCGGTATTCTCGGGATATGTTTGAACAACAAATTGATACTTAATTTTTGCAGCACCAAGTGCTCCCGACATCATTAAAATATCACCAATTTTTTTGTGAGCTAAGGGAGTTCTCCAATGATCAGGAAAGTCTGAAGCTAATCTCTGAAAAAACTTTTCGCTTTCTTCAAGGCTAGATTCCAGTAATGAAATTTCTCCAAGCCAAAATAGGCTTAAAGGAATTTTTTCATCATCACTAAAATTATTAGCTAAATAATTAAAAGATTTTTTGGCAGCTTGAAAATCTTTATCATTTAACTCAAAAATTGCTTGATCATATACTTCATCAATACTCTTACTATCATTAATACCTTCAAATCTAAATGTACTTATCTCAGAGTTAATTTCAGTATCTGCAGAAATATTATTATCTAATTGATTAGGTTCTTCATTTAATAATTTCTCAATTAAATAAGCTTGTGATTCAAGCTCACTTCTCAAGCTAGCAAGCTCCCCCTCAAGTTCTTGTAACTTTAAAAATAAGATATCAGAAGCATCTACTTCTTGAGAATAGATATTCAGGGGCGCCAAA
>JBJLIA010000027.1:0-6169 GCA_045564035.1 Gammaproteobacteria bacterium
GTTTAACAGCTAATTTTGATCATTAAGATTGTTATTTAACTCCATAGATTAATTAGTTTTCTTGCTGACATTTCATTGCCTCCTCTCTTATTAGCTCTGGTGAACCTAAGATTTGTCTATTCAATCCAATTCGTTTAAACCAATAGTGCAATCCAAGAAGATCTGTAAAACCCATGCCACCATGAACTTCGGTAGCTTTCTTAGCTATGCCTTTACTCATTTCAGAGACATGTGCTTTTGCATGACAAGCCATTAATCTTGCCTCAGCAGGAGAATGATCATGGCAATGTGCAGCGTGCCAAACTAAAGCATAGCAGGGCTCCAAGTCAGCAGCCATCTCTGCACACATATGTTTTACAGCCTGAAATGATCCTACAACTCTGCCAAACTGCTTTCGTTCCTTAGCATAATCAACAGCCTTGTCTATCATAGTTTGTGATGCACCAAGAGAATCTGCAGCAAGCATAATCCTTCCAGCATCGATTGCATGGTTGATTGGCTCCGCCGAGTATGAGGAATTTTCCAATAGTTCTGCCTGAAGGTTTTTACAGATCACCTCTGAATATTGTCTGGTTTTATCAACTGTGGTTAGTTTAATTATTTCTATGTTTGTAGATTTTGTATCCACAACAAATATCTGACCTTTTTCATCTGCAAGTAATAAATGCGTTGCATCATTAGCATCGAGCACAAACATAGCTCTTCCGTTTAATATATTGTTTGAAAAAGTTATTCCAGCATCATTTCTTTTTCCAATGAATTCAGTGAAACCAACTCCAAAACTATATTCATTGTTGGCAATTTTAGAAAGATAATTTTCTTGCTGGGATTTACTGCCTGCATGCTTAATAGCTGTTGGTGCCATAACATAGGGTGCAATAAATGGAATAGGGCCCACACCGCCTCCTAAAGCTTCTGAAACTACTGCTGCAAAGAGCAAATCCAGACCTAGACCACCAAATTCTTCTGGAATTAACAGCCCATTTATGCCTAGATTAAGAAGGCCTTGATGAATCTCTTTAGAAAGATTTTTCTCATCACCGCTAGTAATATGTTTAATGTTATCTATCGTGGCATGTTCTTCTAAATACTTTTTTACATTGTCTTGAAAAAAGGATTGTTCTTCTGATAAGCCAAAATACATACTATGCTCCCTCTACTTTTGGTTCTTTAGGCATGCCTAGACCTCGCTCAGCAATGATATTCTTTTGAATTTGACTGGTTCCTCCACCGATAATAAGGCCGAGAAAATACATATATATGAATTGCCATGTACCGTCATTTTTAAGATGCGGGCTATCTTCATACAAGGTTCCAATTTCGCCCATCACATCAATGGCAAGGCCTTCTAATTCATGCCTTAACTCTGTTCCAGTGAGTTTTTGAATCATTTTGCCTATCTTGACATCAGCTCCTGGATTTAACTTAGCTGATAACAGTCTTAAGGCGTGAGATTGTTGAGCTAAAACTTTGCCTTGAATTTGCATCAGTCGATCTCGGTAAATTGGATGCTCAATTAATGGCTTTCCATCTAATGTCTCTTCTTTCATTAAATGCATCAGCATATTTACTCTATTCATGGTTGCATCTGGTGGAGCCAAGGAACCTCTTTCATGCCCTAAAGTCGCATTTGCAACGGCCCAGCCTTCACCTCTTTTACCTACAATATTGCTGGCAGAAATTTTCACATCTGTAAAAAAGACTTCATTAAATCCAGCCTTCAATGTCATATCAACAAGTGGTCTAATTTCAATACCTGATGTATCCATTGGGATCAATAAGTAGCTTATTCCAGCATGTTTTGGTGCATCTGGTTCAGTCCTGACAAGACAAAAACACATTTGTGAATATTGAGCAGTACTGGTCCATATTTTTTGAACCATTAATAACCCATTCATTTCCAACTAACTCCCCCTTAGTTTGTAAACTTGCTAGATCACTCCCCGCATTTGGCTCAGAGTAACCTTGGCACCAAATCATTTCTCCATGGAGTGTAGGTTTGATATAGGCTTGTTTTTGTTCCTCAGTACCCATCTCCAATAGAGTGGGAACCAGCATATCAATCCCTTGACCGCCCATTGCTCCTGGAGTTTTAGATTTTGAAAATTCTGCAGCAATAATTCTGCTTTTAAGCATATCTGCTTTGCCGCCATATCCTCCGTATTCTTTTGGCACTGAGCGCGCAAAATAGCCATTTTCAATTAAGGTTTTTTGCCATTCAGACCTAGACATCTGGGGACCACCAGAACCTCCTGAACTTCCTAATGGATTATTAGACCCATCCGTGAAAGACAACCCTTTATATTTTTCACAAAAGCTTTCAACCTCTTTAGTGAAGTCTTGATATTCAGGCCCGTATTCTAAATCCATAAATCTTCCTTATTTATTTCCAATTTGGTTTTCTTTTTTCTAAAAACGCAGCAATGCCTTCCTTAGCGTCCTCACCTTCAAAACATTTAGCAATTTGTTTTTGCAGATAAGGCAAAGCCTCATCAAATTCTAAAGCATCTTGTTTCTCATATGCCTCTAGACCAAATTGCATAGTTCCAGGCGCCAGACTAGCTAGCTCTTCAGCTAGCTCGCTAACTCTTTTATCCAGCTCATCAGTGGCTACAGACTTATTAATCAACCCCCATGTCTCAGCTTTATTGGCATCAATTGGCTGACCTCGCATGATAAAATCAAGCCCAGCTCTTTTAGGCATCACTCTGAACAATCCAGCCATGACCATAAAAGGCCATAAGCCTCTATGTATCTCAGGTGCAGAAAACTTTGCAGTATCAACCGCTATGGCATGCGTTGCATTGGTTACAATCAATAAGGCACCAGCTAAGACAGAGCCTTGAATTTTGCATATTACTGGTTTGTGAAGTCTTCTCAGGGAGAAACTGATGTCATCAGCTCCTTCTATTTTAGGAACATTAGAATCTTCTTTAGCAAGCCTCAGATCAGCTCCGGCACAAAAAATATCTCCTTCCGCATCGATCACAACAACCCTGATTTCTCTTTCTTGTTTCGCGTAAGCTAAAGCATAATTAAGCTCATTCATCATCACATTATTTAATGCGTTTTTTTTCTCAGGTCGATTCAATGTAATAGTTAAAATATTATTTTTAATATTTATTTTAGTAGCTTGAAAATCCAAACCCTCTAAAGATAATTTATCTATGCTCATATGTTTTCCTCAAATAAAGATTTAGGGATATCTGCATACTTAGCTCTTAAGTATTCCCCGAGAGATTTAGCTTGACCATCTTTCCTATTATTTGACGAAACTCCATCTTCTAATATGTCATGTATATAAAAATTTAGAGAAAGTATGTTTGGCAGCTCATACCTATCTATTTTAAATTCACTTATGTCAGGCATCAATTGTTTGATCTTCTCAATAGTTAGAAAATTATTTAAAAAAGAGAATGCATTTTCACTTTTTGCCCATACACCGATATTTGCACAACCACCTTTATCGCCAGATCTAGCCCCAAAAAGTTCTCCCAGAGGTTTGTTAAGAGTTTCGCCTGACGGAGGAGGGGGTATTACAATTGGTTGTTTTTGGTAATAGGTCTCTTCTAAATCCAGTTGATTAGTTGGCATTACATTAATTTCTTTGCCATCAATGTGAACTGTTTCCTTAATATGTTTGCTATCTATTAAAGCGGGCCAGTAGACTAAGACCGGTCCCCCAGATCTAACAGCACCTCCCATATACAATCCTGGGTAATTTGCTAGAGCCAGCTCTACCATCTTTGCTGTAAACATTCTGCCAACTAAATCAGGATCTTTTGATTTCACTGAAATTCTAAGAGAGGCCATGGCTTCTTCATTTGAGTCAGGATTTATTTTGTCCGTCCTATCTAATAGTATAGAAACTTCATCAAATTGCTCTTTGCCTCCAACAGAGTTAAATAGTGCATCAGTAATAATCTTAGCTTTTGCTTCAATATCTATACCTGTAAGAATAAACTCCATACCATTTCTATATCCCCCAGCAAGATTAATGCAAACTTTATGAGTGTTGGTTGGCGAGCTTCCTCTGCAGCCCGATACATACACCCTGTCTTTGGAGACTTCCTCAATATTCAAGGTATCAAAATGAGCAATGACGTCTGGATTTAAGTATGCAGGAGCACTAATTTCATATAAAAGCTGGGCAGTTATAGTTCCAGTAGATACCAAACCGCCAGTGCCTGGATGCTTTGTAATGTAAAAACTTCCATCATTTTTAATTTCAGCTATTGGATAGCCCACATTGTCAAAGCTGGGTACCTCTTTAAAAAAAGAATAGTTCCCACCTGTTGCTTGGCAGCCACATTCAATAATATGACCTGCTGCTAGTGCACCAGCCAGTGCATCATAATCATCTCTCCTCCAATTAAATTTCCAAGCTGCTGGACCAATTACTACTGCAGCATCCGTTACCCTTGGGCATACGACAATATCAGCTCCTTCATCTAATGCCTCCTTAATTCCCCATGCTCCAAGATAAGCATTTGCTGTGAGCATTTGGCATCCTGATTTTTCAATTGGGATATTTTTATCAATATTAAGAAATGATTCCCCTTCCTCCTTTAGGGAGTCTATTCTTGGCATCAAATCATCCCCAGTTATGTAAGCTACTTTAAGAGAAATATTGAGCTCTTCTAAGATTTTCTCTATTTCATGAGCCATAGAGGAGGGGTTCAAGCCGCCCGCATTTGTAACAATTTTAATATTTTGCTCTTTACATGACTTAGCTACTGCTTTCACTTGTTTAAGAAAAGTACCTACGTATCCTTTATCCTCTCCGCGCTGCATCTTTTGATTAAAAAGGATTGTCATGGTGAGTTCTGCTAAATAGTCTCCAGTCAGAACATCTATAGGCCCTCCATCCACCATTTCTTTAGCTGCAGATAATTTATCTCCGTAATAGCCGCTACAATTTGCAATCCTTATAATTTCTTCGCTCAAGATTTCTCCATTTTTATGCCATCAATAATGATTTTTGTTAAAAAGTTACTAGTTTGTTCAGGAGTTTGTTGTAAATCTTTTAAGAGTTTCTTAGATTGAAAATATCTACCAAGGCCTCCTAATAGTAATGCAGTTGCCTGAGTATCAATTTCCTTGATCTCATTTTTAATTCTCGCTTCATCTAAAAGATTTTTTATTAGGTCAGTTATGTATTGCTCATGATAGTCCACCATCGGCTTAGACGAATTTAAACTACTAAGAGATAGTGTGAATCTTTCAAATCTTGGCCCAACTGCTTGATTGGCAACAGTTAAAAAACTTTCTAATTTTTTAATTGGAGATGAATGAGTGTTCATTGCATCCATAGCAATCTTACCGTGTTTTTTTAACACTCTATCAACTGTTGTCACTATAAGCTCCTCTTTGCTCGGTGCAATTTCGTATAGAGTTCTTAATGAAATTTTCAATTTTTTTGCAAGATCAGACATTGTTGAAAATGACTTTCCTTGATCAAGCATACTTTCTAGCTCATCCATCACTTCAAGATGACGCTTTCCAATTTGAGGTGATTTGTTTGAAAGGATGGCTTGAGATTTCATGCTATTTTTCAAGAACGAGAAGGGTAGCCCCGTTATCAACTTGATCATGAAGTTTAATCATCACTTTAGCTATCTTGCCTGTCTCAGTTGCTTTAATTGCATGTTCCATTTTCATTGCCTCAATAATTACTAAAGTATCTCCAGCATTTACTTTACTGCCTTTTTTAACCTTTACATCAATAACTTTTCCAGGCATTGGAGCTATCAAACCTCCCTTAGGGACGTCATTACCCGGTTCTATGAACCTGGGTAGAACAGATGCATTTACGTCTCCAAACGGCATGTTAATAGTGATTTCACTTCCTGCCTCAGTTACATGAGCATAAAATCTGTGGGAGTCAATCTCCACATCAATGCCAGCAATATCACAATGGTAAATTTCACAAATGGAGCCCATAACCTCATATAAATTATCTTTATTTAATTTATATTGCACTTCTATCTCATTTTGTATAAAAAGCAACTTAACTCTTTGAAGCGGCATTCTTCCATTGGTCCAGTTTGCAGGCATAAAACCTGTAACAGGGTCAGAGACTCTATTTTGTTGTGCTAGCCATAAAGCAAGTGCTGTTGATGTTTGATGAAGCTCATTTACAGAAAGATTCTTTTTAGTTTCTAAAGCT
>JBJLIA010000028.1:0-6157 GCA_045564035.1 Gammaproteobacteria bacterium
TTGAGTTTGATATCCAAAATGCAATCACAACATTTACCCTAACTCAGGTTATGGAAGCATGTTACGATTCAACAAGCTATCCAAACAATCAATTCTGTGATGCGTTTAACAGACTTCCAAGTGGTCAGCTACCTAAAACTGGTGCTTACAGCGTAGGAGTTGTTAATGCGGCGTATTACCTTTTTGATACTTACATTTACGAAGTTTCATATGATAAAAACTTAACCGATCTTCTTGGTTATGCTGGAATTGATGTAGGTTATGACTTAGGTGAATTTGGTATTAGCCATATTTGGTACAGAAAAGACAAAGATATTTTCTCAGCTACTGGCTTTGATGAAGATGATGAGTTAGGTGGATTTGGTAATCCAAGAAATCGTGCTACAACAAGATTTAACTGGGAGCTTGGCAAAGTCTACTCATACCTTGATTTATTCTACAGAGGTGGTGGTATGTTAGATGATGACTGGGATTCAGTTGAACAGCCTTCAAGATATCTTGATAGAGCTGGCAACAACATGAAAAACCATGTTGATGGTTATTACACAGCTTCAGCTGGTATTATCTACTCGCACAGCGACAACATTAAGTTAAATCTTAGAATAACCAATCTATTTGACAGAAGTCCTGAGAATGATAGTGAGCTTGCTGCCTATCCATCAGCTTTCCCTGGACAAACCATTTCAGGTGGATTTCAAATTAACTTCTAATTCTTAAGAAGAATTTAAATAAAGAGGGCTTTTTTAGCCCTCTTTTTTTCTCTAAAATAAAGGGGCAATTATGAAAAAGTCAGAATTTAAGTCGTTACTAACATTTTTTTTGATAATCAATTTATCCAATCATATTAATTCAGCTCCAGTGATTATTCAGCCTGGATTACCAGGTGAAGACTCTCAACTTATTGATGCCAGCATGGCTATTAAAATTGCTGATACCTCTCACACGCTTGATGATGTGATGTTTATGCAACAAATGATTCCTCATCACAAACAAGCTCTTGTGTTATCGAAACTTGCGCCAGAGAGAACTAATTCTGAAGCAATTCTTGAGCTTGCAAAAAAAATAGAAACATCGCAAGAAGATGAAATTTTATTTATGCAATCTTGGCTTGAAGACAGAGATGAGAGTCATCAGCATTCAATGAATCATAGCCATATGCAAATGATGGGTATGGCAACTCCAGACCAGATTAATGAATTATCTAATTCAGAAAGTGTAAATTTTGATGAACTGTTTCTGCGCTTAATGATAGCTCATCATGAAGGCGCCATTAAAATGGTAGATCATCTGAATGATCAGCCAGGTTCGACCTATGATGAAGTTCTTAATGAGTTTGTATCTGACCTAGACAACGATCAATCTGTTGAAATTGAAAGAATGAATGTTTTATTAACGAATCTCTCCGATGATCCGCGAGTTAATTTATCAGCAGGCTTATTTCATGCAGACGAAGCTATAAAAAACTTAGAAAAACTCATTTCTCTTAAAAAACCTGATGGTTTCTTTGATCCCAATAAACTTGTTGAAGAAGGTGCTGAAGAAACTGCAGATGAGGATGAAGAAATTAAAACGATAGAAGATAAAGCTAGAAATTCTAGGTACCCAATGCTTAGTTTTTCTAACACTGACATGGCCTTTAGCCAAGATTTATTGGTCACAGGAAGTTATCATGGCTTCAATATCTATACCTTAATAAATAATGGAATACCTGAGTTGCTTTCTTCTGTGATTTGCCCTGGGGGCCAAGGCGATGTGTCCATTGTTGAGCATTTGTTAATCATGTCCGTTGAGCAAACTAGAGGCAGAATTGATTGCGGTCGTCAGGGTGCTGGTTCTGAGCCAACGCCTGACCGTTTTAGAGGCATAAGAATTTTTGATATTTCTAATCCACAAAACCCTAGACAAGTAGGGATTGTCCAAACTTGCCGAGGGTCACATACTCACTCTGTTGTAAATGCTAGAACAAAAGAAGGCAAAATTATAGTTTACAATTCCGGAACTTCTTCGGTTAGGGATCAAGAGGAACTAGAAACATGCTTTGAAGCTATTCCAGGGGATAACCGAACTGCTCTTTTTAGAATCGACATTATTGAAATTCCAATTGATAATCCCTCTGATTCCCGCATTGTAAAAAGTCCTACTGTATTTGCTGATGAAGAAACAGGCGTATTAGCGGGTTTATGGCGAGGTGGTGATCATGGTGATGAAACCCAACGTACCTCACGAACAGATCAATGTCACGATATTACGGTGTATCCAGCTGCTCAAATAGCTGCTGGCGCATGTTCGGGCAATGGTATTCTTTTTGATATTAGTGATCCATACAACCCAACAAGGATGGATGTTGTATCTGATAGTGGTTTTGCCTACTGGCATTCCGCAACATTTAATAATGACGCTACAAAAGTTGTGTTCACAGATGAATGGGGTGGTGGTGGCAGACCAAGATGCAGAGCCTGGGATCCCTTAGATTGGGGGGCAAATGCTATTTATGACATAGTCGATGGTAAGCTCGTCTTTAAGTCTTATTACAAGATGAGCGCACCTCAACAAGAAACTGAAAACTGTGTTGCTCACAATGGATCCATTGTTCCTATACCAAACAAAGACATAATGGTCCAAGCTTGGTATCAAGGCGGTCTCTCTGTTTTAGATTTCACTGATTCAGAAAACCCAATTGAAATTGCTTACTTCGATAGGGGTCCAATTTCAGATGAAAAATTAGTGACAGGTGGTTATTGGTCAGCATATTTTTATGAAGGCAATATTTATGCAACTGAAATTGCTAGAGGCCTAGATGTATTTCAACTAACCCCAAGTAATTTTTTAACCAAAGACGAGATTACTGCTGCAACTTATGCGTTCCCAGAAATTGGTCCCTCAAGACTCTTTAATCCACAACAACAAATTCCTATGACCTGGAGAGAACAATGAAAGTAATCATTCGATCTAAAAACTTTTTGCTAATTTTAATCTCAACTATTTTAGTCAGCAGCTGTGAAAAATCATCCTTAACTGCACAAGAGTTCTTTGACTATACAAATTACTCACTTTCTGGAAGCCATTACGGTTTTAATCTTTCAGATGAAAGATTTCTAGTTAATCATAATCAATCTGGCATTTCTAATGCTTATGAATTTGACATTCAAACCTCAGAGTTTATTTCAGTTACCACTTCTGATACAAAAAGTTTTTATGGTTTATCCTATTTTCCTTCTGATGATAGGGTGATTCTTCAAGCAGATAATCAGGGCGATGAGCTTAATCACATCTTTGTGAAAGATGGAGAAGAGGTCATTGACCTAACCGACTATGAGAATACAAGGGCTAAATTTTTGGGTTTTAGTGTTGATGGCTTAAGTTTCTATATAGCTTCAAATCAACGAGATGCCAGAACTTTGGATATATATAAGTATTCTGTAGATGATTATTCTAAATCGATGCTATACCAAAATAATGAAGCTTATGAAGTTACAGCTAAGAGTGACGGTGATAGGTATTTTGTCTTGACTAATTCAGTTGATAATTATTCAACTCAAATTGTTTTGTACGATCAGATTACTGATGCAGAGCTAAATATTACTAATAATAAAGTTGAGAATAGTTTTCTTAGCTTTATGGGCAATACTTTATTATACAGTTCAAATTATGATGATAATTTTAACCAGTTATGGTCGATTGATTTAACTACCAATGCAGAAAAAAAGGTTTATAGCGCACCCTGGGATATTGTAGGTGCAAATTTTTATGAGAACACTAATACTCTTCATGTCTTCATTAACGAAGATGCTAGCACTAAATTAGTGTTTTTATCTGCTGAAGATTATACCGAATTGTCAAATGAGATCTTGCCCTCTGAGGGACTCAAAGGCTTTAGTTTATCAAGAGCAGAAGATAGTTACGCATTTGTTTATGGATCAGATACTTCCCCTGGTGATTTATTTTTCTCCAAAACAAATTTTGACGAATCATCACTTGTAGCTAGCTCTTTTGAAACTTTAGATGAGGCTAATATGGTTTCCTCTGAGGTCATAAGGTTTGAAAGTTTTGATGGCTTAGAAATACCATCTATTCTTTATAAACCAAAAGGAGCCTCAGCATCAAATCCTGCTCCAGTGATGGTGTATGTTCATGGAGGGCCTGGAGGTCAAACACGTAAGGGTTTTAATTCTCAAATTCAGTATATGCTTCATCATGGCTATGGAATTCTTGGTGTAAATAATCGAGGATCATCTGGTTATGGCGCAGAGTTCTATCATTTAGATGACAAACGCCATGGCCAAGAAGATCTTCAGGATATTATTGCCTCAAAAGAATACCTCCAGTCATTGTCATGGGTTGATGATAATAAAATTGGTGTGATGGGTGGATCCTATGGTGGATTTATGACTCTTGCAGCACTAACATTTTATCCAGATGTATTTAATGTAGGTATTGATATATTTGGTGTATCCAACTGGGTTAGAACTCTCAAAAGCATCCCTCCTTGGTGGGAGAGTTTCAAAGTAGCGCTTTATGATGAAATGGGTGATCCTGCAACGGATGAGGAGCGGCATAGAAAAATTTCGCCATTATTCCATGCGCAAAACATAACTAAGCCCATGTTAGTAATACAGGGTTCAAATGATCCGAGAGTTTTGCAAATTGAAAGTGACGAAATTGTAAATCAGGTAAGAGCAAACAATGTGTATGTTGATTATCTAGTCTTTCCTGATGAAGGACATGGTTTTAGAAAAAAAGTTAATAGAGTTAAATCTGCAAATTCAATTGTAGATTTTCTTGATGAGTGTCTAAAGCAAAACCAATGTAGTTAGTTTGTTAAAGATATTATTTTTATCTTTGCCTAAAGTATAATTAACACATGAAAAATCAATACCTATCTTATTTTTTTGTACTAATTTTTATAGTTGCTTGTTCTCCGTCAATCTCTCCAGTGGATGATGGCTTGGAGAAACAAATTCTTCATTTTGGAAATGGAACTGAGCCACAAGGCCTAGACCCTCATATAGTTACAGGTGTTCCTGAGCATCATTTACTAATATCCATGTGCGAGGGCTTAACGATTGCAAATCCCAAGGGTGGTGAAAACTTGCCAGGAGTTGCTGAGTCTTGGCAGATCAGTGAAGACGGAAAAACTTATACCTTCTTTTTAAACAAGGCAGCCAAATGGTCTAATGGCGATCAGGTGGTTGCAGAAGATTTTGTTTGGTCTTGGAAAAGAATATTAACACCATCACTTGGCTCACAATACCCAGATATGCTTTATTATTTAGAAGGAGCTGCTGATTTTCACCAAAGTAAAATTTCTGATTTTAGTTTGGTAGGCGTTAAAGCAGTTAATGATCATGAGCTTGAAGTTAAGCTTAAAAATCCTACCCCTTTTTTTATTAAGCTCTTAAGTCATTACAGTACTTATCCAGTTCATAAAAAAACTGTGTTGCAGCATGGCACTATTGATGACAGAAATGGTCAATGGACTCGTCCTGGAAATTTTGTCTGTAATGGCCCAATGAATCTAAAAACATGGGAGCTCAATAAACAAATTATTGTTGAAAAAAATCCCATGTATTGGGATGCTCAAAACGTGAGATTAAATCAGATAATTTATTATCCAGTTTCTAATGAGTCTACCGAAGATAGAATGTTTCGTGCAGGTCAATTGCATGTCACAAATGTGGTGCCCTTAGAAAAATGTCCCGTTTATATAGAAACCAATAACCCTAACTTGAAAATTGAGCCATACATGGGTACATATTTTTACAGAGTGAATACATTGCATCCTGTCTTAAAAGATAAAAAAATTAGATTAGCTCTTGCCTATGCTCTTAATCGAACCCAAATAGTTGAGAAAGTATCTAAGTGCGGTCAGCAAGCAGCATATTCGTTTACACCGCCTGGATCTGCCGGTTATGAACCTGAAACTGAGATACCGTTCAATCCTGAGCTTGCGAGATCACTGTTAGCAGAGGCAGGATATGAGGGTGGTGAAAATTTTCCTTTGCTAGAGATTCTTTTTAACACTCAAGAGGGGCATAGAAAAATTGCTTTAGCTGTGCAACAGATGTGGCAAGAAAACTTAGGTATATCTGTTCAATTAGTTAATCAAGATTGGAAAGTATATCTAGCAAGAGAAATGACAGGCGATTTTCAGATTTCT
>JBJLIA010000029.1:0-5845 GCA_045564035.1 Gammaproteobacteria bacterium
GAAAACAAGAGATCAAACTCAAACCCTTCAGAAGATTGTTGTCCTGCATTTGCCAATATAAAACCTGAACTAACAAACGTATTAGATTGGAAGTCTTTAATCTCTTGCTTAAAGGCAGTAACATTTAGATAACCAGTAGGAAGTCTCATTTTGATACCCAGTTCAATAACTTCTGCTTCTTCAGGTGATGCATATCTTTGACCATCAAGAGCTGTATTTTCGGCAACTGGTGTACCAGCTGCTGCCAATGCAGCAACCTCAGCTGGCCCAGGTTTTGAGTCGGTGGAGAGATTCCATGCAGTAGACTTAAATCCAGTAGAAATTCCGCCATAAAAGCTCACATCGTCATTCAGCATATATGTGAGTTTTGCTGTGTAGTCTATGTTGTCATCTGATGATCTGCCGCTTTGACCAACGCCTGGAAATGGCTGCATCTCTGGAAGAAATTGAAGTCCTTGAAAACCTAGTAGTGCATTAAATTGAGGGTTAACTGCTAATGCTGCTGCAGTAGCAGGATCAAAGCCAGCCATGGTCAATAAAGTAGTACCAACACCCACAAAACCAATTTGAGAAAAGATATCGGTATTCACATCTCTACCAGTGGCAACTTTTTTGTCTTCAATGTAGCTTGCCCCAAGAATCGCACTGAGCTTATCGGTGAGGTTAATATCTATTTGACCAAAAAATGTTGTTGTTTCTGTTTCTTGAGTAAAGTAACCAGTGCTTCCTTGCCCAGTTGCAAATATTGCTGGTGATGGAACACCAATAGCTGCTAAATCAGCTAATTCTGCAGTGCCACCAGTTAGTCCAAAAACTAAAATATCAGCATAAGTTCTCCAGGTAGGGCCAAAGATAACAGCTGAGTCATTTTTAAGATCTTCTTCATAGAAGTATGCTCCAACCAACCAATTAACTTTACTGTTACCTTTTGAAGCTAATCTGAACTCTTGTGATTTAGCTGATAAATTTACATTAGTATCATTTGGATTAAGTATTAATGCGCTATCAAAATCTATGTCCTGACTTTCAAAACTATCTGAATCCCTAGAAGAGGTGATACTAGTAAAAGTCATGTTATCCAATTCTTTTACTATATTAACTGAGATACCAGAATTTTCTCCTTTTGCCATTGAGTCATGATTAAAATAAACGTTAGAATCATAAGGACTGTTTGGAGCCGCTTGTGCACCCAGTGCGTATACAGTTTGTTTAGCTAAACCTGCAGCAACGTTAGTAACCTGGCAACAAAACTCATCGTATTCGTCGTAATCAGCTGTGATTCTAATTTCTGTATCACCAGCCGCTTCAATTAACAACTCACCTCTAAGAGAGTATCTATCTCTATTATTGCTGTCGTTACCTGTAACTGGGTTTTTAGCATGACCATCTGCTTGGTTTGAATCAGCGCTTAAGCTGTATGCTATTGTGTCGTTTAATGGACCAGTATAATAGGCTCTTGCTCTTTTTGAGTTGAAGTTCCCAAAAGAAGCAGACACTTTTCCATAATTTTCAAAGGAAGGCTTTTTGGTAATAATATTAATAACACCAGCAGACGCATTTTTTCCGAAAAGTGTACTTTGTGGCCCACGAAGAACTTCAACTCTTTCTACCATTGGTAAGTCGCTTATTCGACTCTGCATTTTTGATCTATAAACGCCATCAACAAATAAGGCTACCGAAGGTTCGACACCGTTATTATTAGAGCCATTTCCGAAACCTCTTATAAAAAAGGCCGCATTTTTGGATGATTGATATTGCCTAGTATCCAAAGAAGGCACCACTTGCATTAGATCAAAGGCGTCAACGATGTTTGCCTTGTCTATTTCATCTGCACTAATTACCGAAACAGCAACAGGAACCTCTTGTAGAGTTTTCTCTGTCTTAGTAGCAGTAGTAATTATTTCTTCAATATCAGTATTTTGAGCAAAACTGCTTGAAGCAAAGATACTCATCATACATAAAGTTAAAAACTTATTTTTCATAATTAATTCCCCTTAATTTGAAATGATAATTTACGTGAATAACGAGACTTTATAGGAAAAAATACAAATTAAAACTTTAATTTTTTTTATGAATATTAGTCAGCCAATACTATACATATTACTTATATATGTTCTAAAAATGAACACAGGTTTCAATCATAATCTAACAAATTGATACTAAATATTTTTATTACACATAATATGCATTAGCTTTATGCTTCTTGTTTCAAAGCTTGCATTTATTGCAGGCTTTTTGCTTGAATGTATATTATCTCGGATGTATATTAAGCAACTCAAAAGCGGGAATAGCTCAGTTGGTAGAGCGCAACCTTGCCAAGGTTGAGGTCGCCAGTTCGAACCTGGTTTCCCGCTCCACTTAAACCAAGACTTTAACCCCATCAGAAAGTGCTTTACAGACAATATCCATTAGCAGACTTCAGAACATGTGTAATTTATTTAATTATCTATCCTAAGATATTAAGTTTATAAAATATAGCCATAAAGTTTTAAAGTGTATTGTTATTAACATATATGGTAACCTTTTGACCAATATTACTTAGGGTTTCAAAGAATTAAGAGCGCTTAAAAAAAATTGAAATAATCACATTGATTATGTATCAAAATGTTTGAAAATTTAGCAGATATAGGAAAGTTATGAAATATTTTATCAGCCAATTATTTAAAAATCCTGCATATGTTCGATATGCAATAAAAAGGAAACTTATTAGTCCTCAAAGCTATTCTTTGGATAGTGCATCTTCAATCAGTGATGGTAATCATTATTACCTCGAGGCTGTAATTAAAGCCACCAATAATAGACAAGCTTTCCGTAAGTTTAAGAAAGACCCTGCTTATAACGACATTCTTGAACATGCAAGTTACGAAGAAGCGCTTGAGAGTCTTGAGATAATAGAAAATCAGACCCCTCAGCTTTTAGAAAATATAAATGATTTTCGTATTAATGATGCTGTTGGGGGAGCAAGATGTGAAGAGTTTAATGATCTAGGGATGATTAGCCCATCAACTATTCGCTATTTAAAAATTGCTTCAGACATCATCAGCTTATTCCAAAACACCGTAGGAGAAAATATTGTTGAGATAGGTACAGGGTATGGTGGCCAATATTTAATTTTGGATCGAGCTATAAATTTTTCAAATTATACGCTTATGGATCTTAATGAGGTTTTAGAACTAAACGTAAAGTATTTAGAAAACTTTGTTTTAAATTCATCCTATACATGCTCAACATTAAATCAATTAAGCTCTGAACATCATTTTGATTTAGTGATTTCAAATTTTGCATTTTCTGAACTCTCAAGAGACCTTCAAATTAAATATGTAGATAAAGTACTATCAAGATCAAAAAGAGGTTATTTACTAATGAATAGTGGAAACGATGACTCTGTCTTCACTAAAGGAAGCCCACGTTGGAAAGAAAAACCTCTGCATATTAAAGAACTTGAAGAAATGCTTCCAAAGTTTAGACAAATTGATGAAAATCCACTGACTTTTCCAGGGAATTACGTCATTGTTTGGGGCGATAATGAATAATTTGCCTTCGCGAGTGAATAAAACGATTTCAGAATAAAACCTTGCCAAGGTTGAGGTCGCCAGTTCGAACCTGGTTTCCCGCTCCAGCTGCTTAATTAATTCTTATTCAGGAAGAACTTGTCTAGAAGCTACTATGATCTCTTTAATTTTATTGCTTTCAATTCGAACATCAAATGATTCCCTTGAAACTATCTCTTTGCCGTCAATGGTATCGGTTACTTCGTATGAAGAGGTCACCCAATGATGAATGGAGCCATCTGCTTGGGGCACATCATTTGCCATAGCATAGACGAATTTCCAAATAGGATTAGATGTTTCAAACCAATTCTTTAGAAATGCAGCGTGCTCTGCAGAGCCATTAACAATTACGCCATTGGCAGCTTTGCCAACCAAGTCATCGGCATTTGTTTCATCAATTGCTACGAGATCTCTTTGATTATGAGCTTCTACATAATCTACCCAAATCTTTATGTTAGAAGTGTCTCCTGCAACAATATCTAATTTTTTACCGTCATCCATAATCTCATATCCAATGACAGCTCCTTGTTTCATATGACCGGATTCGTGATGACCTGCATATGCCACTTGAGCGAGAAAAAATAAGCTAATAATTGAAAGTAATCTATACATAAAATCTCCTAGAATATTTATTAATGTTTAAAAATAGATAACTAAACTTTAACATAGTTACAAATGCTAAAATAAATATACAGACACAGAACTCATAAATTTATTAAATATACTTGTTAGACCGAAATGGCTAATTCAATGAAACAATTACTTATAACAACAATTTTTTTGATGTTTTCTCTTTCAGCTTCAGCTGAATCATCAAAGGTTATATGTGAGCTCAATGGCGAGTATTCGATTACTTTTAAAGACCTTAAAAAAACCTATCTCTCTGAAGGAATAGAGTTTTTTAAAAATCTAGCAAGACAAACTCAGCAATCATTATTTCTGTTAGATAGAGCGAAAACTAGTTTTGCTGAGAGCGACTGGGCAAAAGATGATGTCTATATAGTGCAGTATTGGGACATTGATGCGACTAATGAAACCCTTCAATCATTAAAGTACTCTATTGAGCCATCACCTATTTGGATCTATCCTGATGCCCCATCAAAAATTGAGCTTAATGAGGAGGGATCCTCGGTGATACATTTTTTAGAGAATGAGGCTCAACATCCATTCTTTGATGATTTGTTAGTAGACTTTTATCAAGTTAAAAATTCTATTAATTGGTTTACTGGTAAAGGAAAATTAAAGGTTGATATCTGGTTGAAGCACAAAGACGGAGCTCGTGGCAAGAGCCCTAAAGTGGAGATCAATGCTCGGGGAGAATGTGGGCCCCAAAAGAAAAAATTCTAAGCAATATCTCTATTTAGATTGAGGTTTAATATTGAGTATTAAATATCTCTTTTCCGCGAGAAAAAGTTGCAACAACTTTAAGGTCTAAAATATCTTTAGTATCAATGCTGAGAGGATCTTCAGAAAGCACAACTAAATCAGCCTGTTTACCAATCTCAATACTTCCTTTAATGTCATCCTCAAAATGCTGATACGCTGCGTTAATTGTTATTGCTGCAAGAGCATCATAGGTAGAAATTTTTTGCTCCTCACCTAAGACTTTCCCAGATCTTGTCTCTCTATTTGTAGTCGACCATAAAAGTCTAATCATATCCGGTGGAACAACTGGCGAATCATTATGCACAGTAAATGGCATTTTTCTATTGAGAGTAGATTTTGTCGGGCTGATTCGTCTGGCACGATCCTCGCCAAACACAGAATCTCTGTGCCAATCTCCCCAGTAGAATGTGTGTGATGAAAAGTATGAAGGAATAATTTTTAGTTCTTTCATTTGGTCTAGTTGATCTTCTCTAACGGTTTGCGCATGAATCATGATGGTTCGATGATCGGAAGTAATGTCTGCATCTTTTACAGCCTCAATCAGCATATCAGCTGCAGCGTCACCATTGGCATGGGCCATAATGGGAATGTTGAGGTCAGCATACCGCTTTACCCATTTCGAAACTTCTGACTGAGGAATAAGAGGATATCCTTTATATGAACCTGACTCACTGTGAGGCGGCTTGTAATAGGGTTCAGTTAAATAAGCAGTTTTCCCTTGAGGTGAGCCGTCTAAAATTAGTTTGATACCTCCTATTTTTAATCTTCCTTCATAGTTACCGAAATTAATTGAATCAAGATTTTGATCTAATCCATTTTGTCCTATGGGGTAACTAATAATATCCAGATTGATCATGCCCTGAGCATCAGCTGCCTGCATTAAACCAATGGTTTCTGGGCTAGAGGCT
>JBJLIA010000030.1:0-5753 GCA_045564035.1 Gammaproteobacteria bacterium
TTGAAGCAGAGGTTTTAAACTCTCCCTCGCTTTTAAAAGAGGGATTGCTAACTCGTGAGCAAATAATAATCCAAACATTATCAACCCTTAGTTATAGCAAATATCTTTTAATTGGCTTTGGTGTCATATGTATTATCTTCTTATGCACAACTTATGACTCAACTTCATACATTCTTGCTTCGGCATCTATGAAAAGTTCAAATATTGAAAGTTCGGGAAATTTAAGACTAATATTTGCAATATTGCTCGTAATTCAACCAACGCTATTAATGTTTCTAGGTGGGGTTGATTCGTTTAAATGGATAATGGTTATTTTTTCTGTGCCATTATTATTTGTGTATCTATTGCTAATTATCTCTGTAATAAAAAATATCTCACAATTAAAAAATTATAAGCAAGGTTGATGTTGCAAAAACTTTTGCAGGCCAAGAGGATATTATCTCTAATATCTATACTTGAATCTTAGTCCAATGACTCTTGGCCTATTTTGGGTCCTTCTAATATCGCCAAAGTCGTTATATCTAGATTGATAACCGTTTTCATCAGTTAAATTGCTAATAAAAACTTCCATAGACCTATTGCCTGATTCAACCCCAACTCTCATATTCGCGATTGCATAAGAGGGAAGCTTAAGATCATTGGCCTGGCTGGTATATCTATCTCCTGTATATGAATAATCGACGGAAACATAACCTGGCATTCCAAAGATGCTTAAAACTTTATCAAGGCCAAGAACATAAGATAATTCGGGAACATAGGCGAGTCTATTGCCTGAATTAGCTTGAAGTACACCAGATACATCATAATAATCTTCTGATAAGGAAGGATCATTGGAAACCATATAACCTGATAATGTTAATGTATCATTTGGTTTATAAGTTGCGTCTAGCTCAAGACCATTAATTTCTGCATTACCCACATTATCAACAAAAGCTACTGTGGAATAAGCTAAATTAAATGTAGTAGACTGAAAATCATTCCAATCCATCATGAAGTATGCTCCATTTAAAATTAACTTCCCATCTGCCAAAGTTGACTTAAAGCCAAATTCAAGACTTTCCAAATAATCGGAGTCATATGTTTCAGGAATAAATGCAGTTTGAGCAGGTCGCACTCTATTAATACCACTAGCTCTAAAGCCCTCTGAATATGTTCCATAGACCATCACGTCATCACTTATGTTATGCGCAATATTAACTTTGGGAACGACTCCGGAGTCATTGGAATTAAATACCTTTTCCACCCCATCAAATACACCAAAATAACCATCTTTAGCATCAACCATAGTGTCTTGATCATATGACCTGAAACCTACTGTCAGTTTAGTTTTATCATTAACGTTTAAACTACCTTCTCCAAAAAAAGCCTCTACATCTTCCTCTCTTGTGTTATCAAGATTCCACCACTGGCCATTAGGAACATTCCATGACAAATTACCTGGATTTGACCCAGGCCATAGATATGCAATTTCATAATCCCTTTTAGAAGATTCGCTGAATGCTCCAAGAATCCATTGAAAGCCTGAATCACCCTTTGATTGAATTCTTACTTCATATGAATCTCTTTCATGATTATCAATTTGTGTATATGACATTCTTGGATCTTGGCAGCCTGAGATATTGTAATAATAGTAATAGTCATAATAATCACAAGTATATGTCGGGCCATCATAGTTATAATACTCAACATATTCAGAATAATCGTAAGTGTAATTTACATCCCTATCAAAAGACGAAGCAGTAAAAATATATTCAACACTATCATTTAAATCGCCACTTAATGATAACGAAATTTGACTAAAATCATCATCAAAATGCTCTTCATTAAATCGTGAATTTGACCTAGGACCAACAGCTTCATCTGTCTCCCAAGATCCACCAAATTCTGATTGTTGATCAAGCATGGATAGATCAAGATTTTGGCCCATAATTTCTGATGCTAACCTAATTCGATATCCACTTTTATTAAGTTCGTTGTAATCATCTTTTGCATGAGCGCTATTATCAATTGTATAGCCACTATTTGTGAAGGTTTTTGATGTAAGCTCGTTATCAATCCAACCTCCATCCTGAAGATCGTAAGCGCTTAATCTTACTGCAGTATTATCTCCAAGAGGTATGTTTATGAATGCTTCAAGTGATTCATCATTTGATCCATCGGTTATAGATCCATATTCAACATCAAAACCATAATCAACAGAGGTAACATCAGGTTTCTTTGTAATAATTTTTATATTTCCAGATGTTGAGCTTGAACCATATAAAGTTCCTTGTGGCCCACTCAATACTTCAACTCGCTCAACATCAAAAACATGCAAATCTGGGGTTTGACCAATTGTAGTTAAAGGTTGTTCATCTAAATATAATGCTGTGGTTGAGGCCGCTCCTGAGGGATTTCCAAATCCACCGTCTGAAACACCTCGAATATAAAAAGTTGAGTTACCTGGCCCGCCCGCATCCAGAGTTACCGCTGGAGATAAATTGGCAATATCATCAAGACCTTTAACATTCTTTAGATCTAGTTCCTCTGCGCCAATTGCTTGAACGCTCATAGGGACATCTTGGAGGTTCTCTGACCTTTTACCTGCTGTTACAACAACTTCTTCAAGAGTCTCCTGAGCATGAACATTTGATGATTGAGCAACGCCTAATCCTAGTGTTAATGCGCCAAGATAAGGCAAGGCAAAATTATTTTCTTTGAATATATCTCTTAAAATAAGCGTTACAGGGTCGGCTTTTTTCTTGAAAAGTGGTTTTAGATAAATAGATGGCATTTCTTTTCCCCCGAAAGATTGAATGTACTTATTTTATAATGGAAATAGACTGCAAACACAAGTTTGTTGGCCTATTAAACCAACTTGTTTAATCTTTTAAGTCAAATAACAAATTGATTAAAAAATCATTGCCCCATTCATTTAAAATAGAAAAATTGCACTTTGCATAATCAAGGCTTGATTGGGGCAGCGAATAACAAAATCCGACATTTCTATCTATGCCGGGCCAAAAATGTCCTGCATCTTTATTTAACAGGCTAATAATTTGAACATTATTCTTGCAATCTGAAGCTATATTTTTTTCGAAATCATCATTTAGATTAAAGCTCGATTGATTGATGTATTTGCATTCAAATTCTTTTGACCAGGCATTAAATGTATTCTCCATTGGCTCATAATAATAGCCATCTGACGCTTTGATATTAATTGGAGGAACGACCGTGTCTTTGATGCCTCCATAGATAATAAAATTCACTGGCTTGTCAGGGATGCAACTAAGATCTTTTTGTTGCATGCCTACAACATTAACAACACCTTTAAAAATACTTGGGTATTTGCAGGCCATAGCTTGAGCCATCATGCCCCCATTGCTCATGCCTAACAAATATATGTCTCGTATTGTATGATCTTCTTTTGCACGATCAATTATTTTTTTTATAAAGCCAAGATCGTCGCTGCAACTTGTCCATGAACATCTCCCGCCTGCATTACAATTAGGATATTGAGGATAGATGTCTGCATCGATCGCACATATCTCACCATTTGGTGTTTTGGTCTTGGAGCCTGCTAAATCGTTCCAAGAGGAAACAAACGTATTGGAATCATTCTCAATACTATTAAAGTAAAGTCCTTGAGGATAAATTGCTAAAAATTTATATTTATCTGCAGCATCATTAAACCCACCAGTGGTTTGTGTTTCAAATCCAGTGGCTGTTCCTGTGTATCCATGAAGGCCAATAAATAAATCAACTTCACTTTTTAGATCTACATCAATTGGAATATATTTTAAATAAGATCTACTAATTGATTCATGCTCTATTTCATATTCCATCATAGGTTCTGATGAAATAAATATTGATAAAAAAAATAGTGTTAAAAAATTTATTTTTCTAAGAAAGGTTAAGTTAATCTTTGAATCTTTAATCATTTTTTAAAGCTGATTCATATCTATATAAATTTTGTCTGATTTGGCTGCACAAATAAAATCATTCATATGAAGGCCCTCTATTTTATGTGACCACCACTCTAAACATACCGTGCCCCACTCAAAAGTAATTTTTGGATGATGATCCTCAGATTCAGCTAAATCTGCAATTAAATTTACAAAATTGAGAGTTTTTAAATAATTACTAAACTTAAATATTTTCATTAATTTTGAAATATCTGATTTGTCTAACTGCCAACCTTCAAGGTCTTTGAGAAGCTCAATCTGATCTTTGTCTGGAACCAATGGAGCGCCTAGCTCACATGCAGTGCACTTTTTTTCTAAAAGGTTGCTCATACTCCTCCCTTAGTTAGTTTGGTAGGATCTAATAATCCTTTTAACTTAATGACGGATAATCCGGTCTCTTCATGAGCCACATTAATGATT
Source organism: Gammaproteobacteria bacterium (assembly GCA_045564035.1). Taxonomy (GTDB): domain Bacteria; phylum Pseudomonadota; class Gammaproteobacteria; order Magnimaribacterales; family D2472; genus D2472. The sequence goes on from JBJLIA010000030.1 coordinate 4,365, forward strand.
GATCTTTTTTCTTTGTAAGCTTTTTTAGCTATATGCGCAGCCTTCTCATAACCAATTTCTCTATTTAGTGCTGTTACCAATATTGGATTCATGCCCAGTGACTCTGCAATATTCTTTTTATTTACTTTAAAAGTTTTGATTGCTTTATTAGCTAACAGTGGCATTGAATTAGACATTAGGCTAATGCTTTTAAGCAAGTTATATGCAATTACTGGAAGCATCACATTTAGTTGAAAATTTCCAGACTGACTTGCTATAGATACCGTTACATCGTTTCCAACCACATCAGCGCAAGCCATAGCTACAGCTTCAGGTATCACTGGATTAACCTTACCAGGCATTATACTGCTTCCTGGTTGCAAAGCCTCAAGTTCTATTTCACCTAGGCCAGTTAGTGGGCCACTATTCATCCACCGCAAATCATTTGATATTTTAGTCAGTACTAAGCTAAGATTTTTTACACTCGATGATAATTGAGCAGCAGCGTCTTGTGCGCTTAGAGATTTAAAGTAATTTGAGGATGTCTTTACATTAAGTTTAGTTAATTTTGAAACCTCAGCAGCAAATACTTTTCCAAAATCTTTATGAGCATTAATTCCTGTTCCAATGGCCGTCCCTCCCTGGGGTAATTGAGCCACTTCTTTTGAGGCAGAAATAATAGACTTTTCAACAGCCTTTAATTGAGCACTCCAACCTGATAATTCTTGCGAAAAATCTATAGGCATAGCATCCATTAAATGGGTTCTACCAGTTTTAACTTGGCCTTTCAACGATAATGCTTTCTTATCAATAACCTTAATGAGGCTATCAAGAGATGGTAATAAGAGCCTTTGAGTATCTAATAATGCAGAAATACAAATTGCAGTTGGAATAACGTCATTGCTGCTTTGACTCATATTTACATGATCATTTGCATTAATTTTAATTCTTGCTTTTTTTGAAGCTAAGTTAGCTATTACCTCATTTGCATTCATGTTGGTGCTAGTTCCAGAGCCTGTTTGGAACACGTCAAGTGGAAACTGATTATCATGATGACCTGCTAGAACTTCTTTTGATGCTATTTTGATTGCCTTTGCTTTTCTTGCATCAAGTAACTTGAGCTTATGATTAGAAGTAGCTGCGGCATGTTTAATTACGCCTAGAGCTTCAATAAAACTTCTCCCAAATGGGAAGGCAAATTTAATACCGCTTATTTTAAAGTTTTCTAAAGCACGTTGAGTTTGAGCTCCCCAAAGAGCATCATAAGGAACATTAACCTCTCCCATTGTATCTTTTTCAATTCTATATTTCATATTAGCTCCGTAATTGGGTAAACTATTTTACACTTTAAGGAATTCATTATGGCAAAAGTTGTACCAATTAGCATCGATATTAATAAAGGCAAGCTTC
>JBJLIA010000031.1:0-5385 GCA_045564035.1 Gammaproteobacteria bacterium
GTTTTCTTTAAATTCATGTGGAACTCGCCCATTAAATAATCCAAGCCTAGATTTAACTCTTAAGATATTTCTGACTGCCTCATCAAGTCTAGTTTCAGAAATCTCTCCTGATTTTACTTGCTTGATTGTGTTACGCAAAAGATCTTTCCAATTTTCAGGTACCATAAACATATCAACCCCAGCATTAAATGATTGAGCACATTTTGCATTAGAGCAACCTTGTACTTGGCCATGGCCATTCCAATCACCCACAACAAAACCATCAAATTGCATTTCCTTTTTTAATATATCTGTAAGCAATTCTTTGTAGCCATGAAGTTTCTTACCATTCCATGAATTAAAACTAGCCATAACTGTTTGAGCGCATGCATCAAGAGCATCAAAATATGGATAGCCATGAAGCTCTCTTAGACCTATTTCTGATATTCTAGTATTACCTTGATCAATTCCTTCAAAGGTTCCGCCATCACCCATAAAATGTTTAGCAGTAGCAATAACATGATTATTATCTAGCAACGTATCTTCTTCGCCCTGCAGGCCAAGCACGAATGCCTTTCCGAGCTTTGACACCAACAAAGGATCTTCAGAGAATCCTTCATAAGTTCTTCCCCAGCGATCATCTTGAGGGACTGCAACTGTTGGAGCAAATGTCCAGGCCACTCCTGTTGACAGAACCTCAAGCGCTATTGCCTCACCAATATTCCTCATCAAATCAACGTTACCCGAAGCTCCTAGACCAATATTATGGGGAAACAAAGTTGCTCCAATAACATTATTATGTCCATGAACTGCATCAGTGCCCCATAAAACTGGGACCTTGATACCTTTATAAGTTGGAGAAGCATCATAAAATTCTTTACTCAAGCTTTTCCAATCATCAACTGAGCTATACTTGTCACGGTTTGGTGCGGTATTGCCACCGTTTAAAACCGATCCAATTTTATATTTCTTAACATCTTGTGGTGAAATAAAATCTAGATCTCCCTGTATGACTTGCCCAACCTTCTCCTCAATTGTCATCTCTTCGATTAACTGCTCGATAAGATCTGAATTATTAAATTTTTTATATTCACAGGTATTCGTTCTAGTCCAATCAACCTGACCAAAAATTCCAGGTACTTGGAATAATAAAATAATTAAAAATAAATTTTTCATACCCTCTCCGATCTTAAAAAAAGTGAAAATTTGACGTTGCTTTCATTTAAACTAAGTTATCTATAGTAATGATTTCCGATATTAATTTATATTTTGACTAATTTTATTAATAAAATTTAAACTGCCATGCAAACAGGTCATTTCTTGATTGACTAATATCAATGGAATTTGTTTTAGTACATCTTCATGCATTAATTTTCTATTAATCAAAAAATTTTTTAAAAATAAATCATTATCAATGAATCTATATAAAGAGCGCATTAAACCTCCGGCAAGATAAATCCCTTTTCCTGGCATGTATGCTAATGCAAACTCAGAAAGAATTTGTGCAAGAGCTATTAAGAAAATATCAACGCTCTTTTGAGAGAATTTGTCAGAATCATAGCTTGCAACAATTTCTTCTGGTGATTTATTAGCATCTGTAAAATGAGAGAAAATTTTGACAAGTCCACCGCCGGAAATCAGATCCTCTATAACATTAAAGCCTTTACTATTTTGAAGACCGAGTCCTGAAAAGAGTTCCTGAATAGTAAATGAACTATTTCCGATTTCTGTTGGAAGTACGATACTATCTCTTATTACTTGAGCTGCCCCTAATCCAGTTCCTGGACCCAAAATTAACGCTGTCTCATTGAAAGGGTTACCTTTATTAATAAAATTCATTTCTTCTCTTTCAAAAAGAGATAGGCCATGACCTATTGCTTCCCAGTCATTAAGAATATGACAAGAATCAACTTTAAACTTCTTAAGGATTTGGGACTCATCAATTTCAAATTCTCTATTTGTCATTGATATAGAGTGATGCAGCTTAGGACCTGCAATAGAAAAAACTAGGTGCTTAATAGATAAATCTTCATCTAAAAAACCCTGAAGCATCTCGTCAAATGAGCCTAAACAATCAAGATTCCGTTTATTTGCATTAATCAATGATCTTGAACCTATATCTGCTGAGGCTGTTCTAATATTTGTTCCACCAATATCTATCAGCAAAACTCTACTGTTTAAAAAAACTACCTGGGAATCAATTACCATAGTAAAAAATAAGTAATCGATAAAATAATGCAAATAATAATAGTATTGGCGTTAAATGATTTATTAGTTTTAAAGTTAATACCCGAAATATCTATTGCTTGATCTTGATTTTTATACCCTTGTATCAATGATGTTAGGTAGCATGCAAAGCCCGAAACTAAAAATACAAGACCCATTCTGTGAATGAAGGGATATTCTGGAAAAATTAAAAAGATAAATAAAGAGAGAAATAAAGAAATAATTGCAGCAACAAGGACGCTTAAAGTTGTGGCTTTTTTCCAGAATAAAGCAACTAGAAAGATTACCAAAATACCTGGAGTAAAAAAGCCTGTAAAGTTCTGTATGTATTGAAATGCTGATTCCATGCTGCCAAGTAATGGTTGAGCACATAGAACTGCTACAACCAATGAAATCCAAGCTATATTCCTACCAACATTTACTAGCTTTTTCTCTGAAGGATTTGATTTTGAAAAACTGCGATAAATATCCATTGTGAAAATAGTACTGACACTATTCGTCATTGATGCCAATGAAGATACTATCGCTGCTACTAAAGCTGCGAATGTTAAGCCTAATAAGCCATTAGGCAATAGAGACATCATCATTGGGTATGCTTGATCTGATTTTTCTATTGTTGGATAGATAACAGCTGCACAAATTCCAGGAAGGACCACCACAAATGGCATTAAAAGCTTCAAATAAGCAGCAAACATAACTCCTTTTTGTGCTTCAGGTAATGATTTAGCCCCTAACGCTCTTTGAGTTATGTATTGATTAAACCCCCAATACGCAAAATGGGCTATCCATAAACCACCTATTAAAACCCACACTCCTGGCAGATCCTTGTATGCTGGATGATCAGCTGACAGAATCATATCAAACTTCTGGGGAAGTAATTGATAAACTTGGTTCAAACCATTAACCACGCCAGATCCGTCAGATATTTGATTTAAGGCAATATATGAAACAGATAAACCACCAAAAATCAACAATATAACTTGGATAATATCTGTCATAGCAACAGCCTTGAGTCCTCCCCAAAGTGAGTATGCTAAAGACAGAAGAGCCAAAAGCACTATTCCGTAAAATAAATCTAAACCAGTTAATGAGTTTATTGCCAATGAACCAAGCCACAACACGCTCGTTAAATTGATAAATATATAGACTGCTAACCAAAAAAAAGAAAGCACAAGACTAACTCTCTTATCAAATCTTTGCTCAAGAAATTGAGGCATTGTATAAATTTGTTTTTCAAGAAATAGCGGTAAGAAATATTTGGCCATAACAATTAGAGCAATTGCTGCCGTTAACTCGTATGTTGCTATTGCCATACCAACAACAAAACCTTGACCTGACATTCCTATAATTTGCTCTGCTGAAATATTTGCCGCGATCAAAGAAGCGCCTATGGCCCACCAAGGCAATGATCTGCCTGCTAAAAAATAATCTTCAGCTGTTTTTTCAACACCCTGTTGAGATCGAGAAACGTATTGAGCCAGAAAGATTATGCCTACACAGTAAAAAGCGACAATAAATATGTCTAAATTGCTAAACAACATTAATACACCACCCTTGATATCGTTGTCAAAGAACATTCATTATCGTTAAAATAGTAAGATAAGGCAATCAAATTTAAAATAGCATGGCAGTTACAATAAAAGATGTCTCGAAAGATGCAGCAGTATCAATCAAAACTGTGTCGAGAGTTATCAACAATGAAGAAAATGTTGCAAAAGCCACAAAAGCAAAAGTATTGCTATCTGTAAAAAAGCTAGGTTTTAAGCCTAACAAAAGTGCTCAAAGCCTAAGATCAAAGAAGTCCTATATGCTAGCGCTCCTTTATGATAATCCAAATAAATCTTATCTGGCTGATGTTCAAAGCGGCATTTTTAATGCCTGCAAAAACACTGGTTACAATTTAGTTATCCAAGAATGCGACCATAAATCTAATGAATTAAAAAATGATATCGTTCAATTTGTTGAAGATTTTAAAATAGATGGCTTAATAATTACCCCTCCACTCAGTGATATGGCAGAATTTCTTAAAAATTTAGATAATTATCAAATAGAATACTCCGTAATTGCTCCTAGCACCCTGAACACGGAATCACTATACGTTTCTTCTAATGATTATGAGGCTGCATTCACCCTCACATCACAAATCATTAAGCATGGCCACAAAGATATAGGCTTTATAAAAGGTCATCCAAAGCACTCTGCATCTCACCTAAGATTCAATGGCTACCTTGATGCAATGAAAAGTCATGGAATAGAAAAGAATGATCAATGGATTAAGCAAGGTAATTTTAGTTTTAAATCCGGTTTTGATGCTGGGGTTGAGATTTTTCACTCTGAAAAAATTCCAACAGCTATTTTTGCCAGTAATGACTCTATGGCTGCCGGAATAATGAAATCTGCACAAATGAAGGGAATGAAAGTACCCAATGATCTTTCTTTAGCTGGATTTGATGACTCTCCTATTGCTCACCAAATATGGCCAGCCTTAACTACTGTTAAACAACCTGTAGAAAAAATGGCAGCGCATGCTGCAAAAATATTAATTGCTAAATTTGATGGCTTGGCAGAGCAGACAAAATCAAAAGAGTTTAAATCAGAGCTTATAATGAGAGAATCTCTAAAAACTCTTTAATTAAGAATATTTTTTTATAACTGCAAACTCAAATGCTATTAAAATTATTAGCAAAATAGTTTCACCAAGTTCTAAATCAAATGACCTATGTAGAAATTATTTGAATAGAGTCGGTGTGTGAAGCTGAGTATATCCCTGCTATCAGCACAAATTTTAAAGATTTTTTAGGTTGCTTGTTTGAACTTAAAACTGATTTTATCTTTGAGATTGTTCTTACTTGATTTGAGATAGATTTAATAAAGCGGGGCTGCATGCCGCCGATCAAACTTAATTGGTGAAATGTAACTGTATTGTTAGTAAATGCATAAATTGGCATTCTGAATGGCTTAGTATTAGATACTACATTTGCGGTTTGGCCAGATCTAGTAATGATCACTATTGCATCCGCATTAATTCTTGCAGCAAGATCACGAGCTCCTTTTGCAATGTTCTGCCAATCTGAATTATCTTGAAGAAACTTTTCGTAGCCAAGTGTTCTAAAGTATTCAGTTTTGCTCGCAATATTTTTTAGCATTTTTATACATTGGATGGGATATTTTCCAACGCTT
>JBJLIA010000032.1:0-49946 GCA_045564035.1 Gammaproteobacteria bacterium
ATGAAAATTTTTTGCAACTTCGTCAAACGAACCAATAATTTGAGATTGATTGGAACTTATGGCTAATGCATTTTTCTCTTTAGTCCTGCCCTGGAAATGCTCGTTTGAAAATTCAGTAGAGGTTTTGAAGATTTTTGCTTTCATTCTGATTTGAGTATTAATGCTTGCCCAATAAATAAGAATGGAAACTTGGTTATGAGATTCAAACTGATTTGCTTTTGGAGAACTATAATTTGAAAAAAATATCCATTCATTATTAGCAATATATTTAAGGTTTACATATCTTGCTTCAACTTCCCTCGAGGCTTGGCTGTATGATGAAACAGAAATTGCTTCTATACCTCTTTGACCACTATCTAATGCTTGCTCATAAAGAGATTGAAAATGAGAATAGGGTTTTTCAGGACTTAAATTAAGAAATTTGATCATGCAAAATGAGATGTGATGGTGCCCAGAGCCGGACTTGAACCGGCACGAAGTTGCCTTCGAGGGATTTTAAGTCCCTTGTGTCTACCAATTCCACCACCTGGGCAATTAGTTTGTTCAATCAATATCTTTCTTTTTAAAAGTATTTTAAAAAAATTAAGCACTAAGCTTGAGTGAAATCCTTTCTCTTTCGGCATCAATTCCAAAAATGATACAAGAGAGCTTGTCGCCCTTCTTATAACTTTCCATTGCTTCAGCAGGATTTTCATCTTCAGTAATATCAGAAAGATGGATCAAGCCATCAATGTCTCCCTCTAAGCCAACAAAAATTCCAAAATCGGTTACAGATTTAATACTGCCTTCAACAGAATCACCCAATCCATATTTATTGGCAAATTCTGTCCAAGGATTAGCCTTGGTTTGCTTTAAACCAAGAGAAATTCTTCTTTTGTCATGATCAATCTCTAAAACCATAACCTTAATTTTTTCTTCTAAATCAACAACCTTTGACGGGTGGATATTCTTATTAGTCCAATCCAGCTCTGACAAATGTATTAAACCCTCAACGCCCTGTTCAAGTTCAGCAAAACATCCATAGTCTGTTAAATTTGAAACTGTAGCTTCATATACACCACCAACAGAATATTTACCTTCAATTGTTTCCCATGGATCATTTTGAATCTGTTTCAATCCCAATGACACTCTAAGTTTTTCTTTATCAAAACTTAATATTTTGACATCAATTTCTTGACCAAGACTTAACACCTCAGATGGGTTAGTAACTCTTGACCATGAAATGTCGGTTATGTGTAACAAGCCATCTAGACCACCTAGATCAACAAAAGCTCCATAATCAGTTAAGTTTTTGACTATTCCTTTAACAATTTGGCCTTCGTCGAGATTTTTTAACAACTCAACTTTTTCAGCAGAATTAATTTTTTCTAAAACAGCTTTTCTTGAAAGAACAACATTATTCCTTTTGTAATCTAACTTGATGACTTTGAATTCTTGAACAGTATTTTCAAGCTCTGGAGCTTCCTTAACAGGTCTTATATCTACAAGTGATCCGGGTAAAAATGCTTTGACAACATCAACCTCTACCGAAAAACCACCTTTTACTCTTGTCAGAACCTTTCCTTCAACAAATTCTCCTGTCTCAAGGGCTTCTTCAAGCTTTTTCCAGGTACCAATTTTTCTTGCCTTTTCTCGAGAAATTCTTGTTTCACCGTAGCCATCTTCAACTGCCTCTAAAGCTACTTGAACTTCATCGCCAGATTCAATTTCAACTGATCCATCATTATTTCTAAACTCATCCAAGGAAATTACTCCTTCTGATTTCAGTCCAACATGAACTGTCACCCATTCTTTATCAACATCTAAAACAACTCCTGTGACAATGGAGCCAGGTTGCATTTCAAGTGTGCTTAGACTTTCGTCTAATAGTGCAGCAAAACTTTCTGACATATATTTATACTTCCTTGGTATTTTGTTTATAAATTTTTAAAACTATATCCAATACTTCTTGAGGAGTTAAACTGGAGGAATTCACTTCAATAGAATCATCTGCTGGCATTAAGGGAGAAATCTCTCTTGCCTTATCTGCCTCATCTCGCAATCTAATATCATCAATTAGATCGCGCATATTAACGCCTTGACCAGCATTCTGCAACTCTAAAAACCTTCTCTTTGCTCTTACTTCTGCATCAGCAACTAAAAAAATTTTTGTCCCTGCATCAGGAAATACAACAGTACCCATATCTCTGCCATCTGCAACCAAGCCATGGTCGCTAGCTAAGTCTCTTTGAAGGCTAATTAAATTATCTCTAGTTTCTTTTAGGCCGCTTAATTTAGAAGCTAATTTCGCGACGTTTTCCTGCCGAAGAATTGAGGTAATATCTCTGTTTTCCTCAAAAACATGCATTTCGTGTTCAATACTATTAATTCTTAAATTTAAGAACAAAGACTTTGCAGCAGAATGGTTGTGACTCTTCTCAAAACAATAGGAATATGCTCGATAGAGTAAGCCACTGTCTAATAAAATAAAATTTAGCTCTTTCGCCAAAGCCTTTGCAAGCGAACCTTTGCCAGATGCTGAGGGACCATCAACAGTAATAATATGATTATTTTTCAAGCTTATATCCTATAGAAGAAATGAGCTCTATAAAATTAGGAAATGATGTGAATATATTATTGCAGTCCTTCACAGTAATAGGTTTTGAGCATTTCAAGCCAGCAATTAAAAAACTCATGGCAATTCTATGATCATCATGAGATTCAAGAAAAGTTGGTTGTTTTATTGATAGCATATTTGAATTTCCTATAATGCTCATGCCATCTTCAAAATTTTTATGAATAATTCCAAGGCTGCCAAAGCCATCAGAGATAGCTTTTAGCCGGTCTGATTCCTTTACTCTCAATTCTGCAGCATCTCGAATCAGCGTCTCTCCATCTGCAAATGCAGCAGCAATTGAAAGGATAGGTATTTCATCAATAATATTGGGAATAATTTCCCCTGAAAGCTCCACTCCTCTTAATATTGATCTTTTGACTTCTAAATCAGCACAAGGTTCTCCAGACTCTAATCTTTGATTTTTAACCTCTATATTTGCACCCATTTTTTTCAATGCTACTAACACTCCTGTTCTAGAAGGATTCATTCCAACATTAGTAATCTCAAGTCCTGACGAATTACTAATCAAGGCTGCGACTATTAGAAAAGCGGCTGAAGAAATATCACCTACTACAGTGTAGTCTTTCGCTTGCAAATTATTTGAAGGTGAAAGTTGAATAACATTTTTACTGTCCTGCAAAGTAATTTCTAAATTTGCACCAAAGTTTTTAAGCATTCTTTCTGTATGATCTCTTGTTTGAATGGGCTCAATAATTTTAATGCCTATGCCTGATGCAAGACCTGCTAGCAAAATACTTGATTTAACTTGAGCGCTTGCTACTGGTAACTCGTATGTATATCGTTTTTGAAATGATGCTGGTGATAGTGAAATTGGCAACTTGCCATTCGATGATTTGATGTCGGCGCCCATCTCAATTAATGGGTTTATTACTCTGCTCATTGGTCGCGAGGATAATGATGCATCGCCACAGAAAGAGAGATTCAATCCCATGCCTGAAGTCAAACCCAGCATTAGACGCAAGCCAGTACCAGAATTACCAAAATGTAATGCTTGCTCACAATTATCAAATATTTGCTTTCTTTTGTGCAGATAAATCAGGCCGCTTTCATCGACTGTGATGCCAGCCCCAATTTGATTAAGTGCATTCATTGTTGAGAGAGGATCTTCTCCATGCAAAAAACCATCAACTTTCATTTCTTGATTCATCAAAGCGCCTACCATAAGCACTCTTTGAGATATAGATTTATCTCCAGGACATTGAGCCGAACCAAAAATTTGATTATTAACTGATGTTGTTAAATTCAATAGTTTGATTCCTTAAAGGCTTTGAGCTCAATCAAAAGACCTTGAAGACTCTTGGGGTTATTAGCAATTGTGTCCTGCAAGGTATTGAGACTGTTCACTAAATCCTCAATTGCAAAAGTAATATTCTCAGTGTTCATTAAAAAAATATCTGTCCACATTTCAGGCGATGATGATGTCAATCTTAAAAATTCGCCAAGGCCGCCACCTGAAAAAAGAGCAAGATCATCTTGCTCAAGCCCCTTCAAAGTATTTAATAACGCATAGGCTGCAACATGGGGAAGATGACTGGTATAAGCAAATATCTGATCATGCAAATCAGCATCTAAAATTGTTACTTTTGACCCAAGTGAGTTCCACAAACCTATAACTCGATCTATGTGCTTTGATGCAACAGAATCATGATGAGACAAAATTGTTGGTTTTCCATTAAATAGGTTAGAAATTGAATTGATTTCGCCGGAAAGATGAGAGCCTGCTACTGGATGGGAAAAAATAATATTTTCGGGACAATTAAATTCTTGCAAAATTTTATTAAGAGAACTTTTTGTGCTGGTTGTATCTGTGATAGTAACTGAAGAATTAAATAAAAAATCTAAGGATTTAAGAACATCAGCAGTTTCACTTGGCGGAGTTGCAATAATCACCAGAGAATCTTCGTATTCAGTATTTCTTAAATCATCAAGAGAGTGAATTGAGCCATGAATTGATTTGTTATCCAATGCATTCTTGATGCTGCTTTGATTTATATCAAAAGCAAATATTTGATGATCTTCAGAGCTAGATAGAGTTTTGGCTATTGATCCTCCAATTAAACCTAGGCCAATAATACTAATTTTCATAGAAGCTCTTTTAATGCTTTGATAAATTTTAAATTTTCAGCCTCTGTTCCAATTGTGACCCTGATGAAATCTTTCATGTCATATAAATCAACTGCTCTTACGATAATTCCTTTTTGCATTAGACTGTTAAACATTTCTTTACCAATAAAGTCTCCTTTAAAAGTAATAAAATTGCCAACAGATGGAATGCATTCAAGGCCAAGCTCAGATAATTTATTAAATAAGAACTCATATTCTTTTGAATTTAGCTCTACGCTTTTACGTATATGCTCATTATCATTTATTGCCACAGAAGCCATAGCTTGAGCTAAAGTATTAACATTAAAGGGCTGCCTAATTCGATTAAGGACCTCAATTAAAGAGGGACTAGCTATGCCATATCCAACACGGATGCTGGCAAGTCCATGAATTTTAGAGAATGATTTCGTAATTAATAAATTATCAAATTCATTCAGAAGATCGATAGGCTTGACATAATCTTCCTTGGTTACGTACTCAAAATATGCGCAATCTAATACAACCAAGACAGAAGAGGGAACTTTTTTTAGAAGAGAATAAACTTCTTCGTGACTATTATATGTCCCAGTTGGATTGTTTGGATTAGCAATAAAGATAACTCTTGTATTGTTTTCTAAATAGTCATCAAAAGATTTTAAATCATGACCCCAATTGCATGTAGGAACTTCAATCAATGATGCGCCTGAGGATTGCGTAACTATTTTATAAACTGCAAATGCATGTTTTGAAGCAATGGATGAAGCATCAGGATTTAGAAAAGCTCTGGCAGCCAATTCTAAGATTTCATTTGAGCCATTTCCGATAATAATATTTTCAAAAGCAACATTCTCATGATTAGCAATCTCTTCTTTAAGCTTTGTTCCGTTGCCATCGGGATACAAATGTAAATCACCTTTAAGCTCACTTACAATTGAAAGTGCTTTAGGTGATGCTCCAAGTGGATTTTCATTGCTTGCAAGTTTTACCACATCATCGTGCCCAAACTCTGCAACAACCTCGTCAATAGACCGGCCGGGTTCATAGGGATGAAGGCTCTCAATCCCGGGGTTAAGATTATTGAGAATATCTGCACTCATAAGTCTGATGGGTATGAGCCAAGAATACGAACTGATGCTCCTAGTTTCTTAAGATCAGCAATAACTTGTTTGAGCTTTAAATCCTTATAGTGACCAGTGCTATCTATAAAAAAATTATGTGCGTTCAATGATTCTCTGGATGGTCGAGTTTCAATTCTCTCTAAATTGATTTTTCTTTTATTGAATGGTTCAAGGATTTTAATTAAAGCTCCGGGCTGATTATCTGTTTGGATTAAAAAGGAGGTCTTATCTTGCTTGGTTTGATCAATTTCAATATTTCCAATAATCAAAAATCTTGTGTTATTGAAGGAAGAATCTTCAATATTTTTGTGATATTGATGAAGTTTATATTTACTAATTGCCAATGAGCTAACTATGCATAAGGTCTTTGGTTGAGACTTAGAGAGCTTGGCAGCTTCTGCTGTGCTAGATGTCGCCTCCCTTTTTGCATGGGGTAAATTAGCATCCAGCCACTTGCTGCATTGACCAAGAGCTTGAGGGTGAGATGCAATAGTTTGAGCATCAGCCAGTTTAAATTTTTTTGCAGAGCCTAGTTGATGATGAATGGTCAGATAAGTTTCACCACAAATCTTAATATCTTCATCTGCCAAAGAATTTAAAGTTGCGTTTACTACTCCTTCAGAAGAATTTTCTACAGGAACAACACCAAAGTTCACAGAACCCGTTCTTACTTGATGAAAAATATCTTCTATTGTGCCTCTTGGTGATCTGCTTGTTGATGAACCAAAATGTTGAATGACAGCTCCTTCAGAATGAGTGCCTTCAGGACCTAGGTATGCAATCGTTAATTCTTCCTCTAATGCTAGACAAGAAGAGATAATTTCTTTAAAAATATAATGGATTTTCTTCTCTGAAATTGGTCCTTCATTTAGCTTTGAGATATTCCTTAAGATCTCTGCTTCTCTATTAGGTTTATAAAATGAAGCATTTGAATTGATTAAGCTCTTTAAATCGCCTATCTTTTGAGCCAAAGAGCCTCTTTTTTGAATAAGCTTCAGGATTTGATGATCAATAGCATCAATTTTTTGTCTTATAGGTTTAATTTTATTCTTACTCACAACTTTATCCGTGCTTAGATTGAAAATCTCCCATGAAATTAATCAGTGCGTCTACTGCTTCGATAGGAGTGGCATTATAAATACTTGCTCTCATACCGCCAACTGACCTATGCCCTTTTAAGTTAAGTAAACCTGCATTTGTAGCTGCATGCAAGAATTCAGCATCTAATTCTGAGTTTTTCAATAAAAATGGAACATTCATAATAGATCTATTGCCTTCAGCAACAGGATTTGAAAAAAAATCAGACTGGTCTATGAAATCATATAGCTTCATTGCTTTAAGGTGATTGATCTGACCCATAGACTCTAACCCTCCATGCTCTTTGAGCCAAGCAAAGACTTTGCCTGATAGATACCATGCAAAGGTAGGGGGAGTATTAAACATAGAATCTGCATCAGCATGTTTTGAATATTGAAGCATACCTGGTAATTCAGTTGATGCTGTTTTTAAAAAATCGTTTTTAATAATGCAGATGGTTAATCCGGCTGGACCAATATTTTTTTGAGCACCTGCATAAATCATTGAAAACTTTGATACATCAATGGGCTCACTCAAGATCACTGATGACATATCTGATATTAATGGTGCATTAGATATTGGAGGAACATGCATTGCATTGCCTTGAATGGTCTCATTAGCAACGTAATGAAGATAAGCTGCATTTTCAGAACATCTCCAAGTCTCCTGGCTAGGAACATTGTTAAAATTAGATGACTCAGAGCTAATGACAGTGTTCACATCCATTATTTTTGAAGCTTCATTGATAGCTTTTTTTGACCATGTTCCGGATAAAACATAGTCAGCAACTCCTTGAGAACCAAAATTCATTGGAACCATAGAGAATTGAAGGGTTGCACCCCCTTGGAGAAAGAGCACTTGATAATCACTTGGAATTTTTAACAAATCAATGAAATCTTGCCTAGCTTTGTTTGCTATATCTATGTAATCAGGAGACCTATGACTCATTTCCATAACTGACATTCCGGACCCATGCCATTCCATCATTTCACCCTGAGCTTCTTGTAAAACAGCTTCAGGAATAGCAGCAGGACCTGCTGAGAAATTCCATTTTCGCATTATTCTTCCTCTTCTTCTGGAGGAATTCTAACGCCTTCAATTAATTTTTCGCCTTCTTTTGGACTAATAACCTTAACTCCTTGAGTATTTCTTCCTAAGGTTGGTATTTGGCTAATGGCTGTTCTAATTAATGTGCCTTTGTCACTAATCAACATAATGCCATCATCCTCGTCTACAGAAACAGCTGAAACCATATTTCCATTTCTATCGCTAGTTTTTAAAGCAATAACGCCCTGCCCGCCTCTGTTGTATGAAGGGAAATCTTCAAGCTTTGTTCTCTTTCCAAAACCATTTTCAGATAAACATAGAATAGTCTTAGACGGATCCCCAATCATTAAAGAAATAACCTTCATGCCATCTTTCAGTGTTATTCCTTTTACTCCTCTAGCAGTTCTGCCCATTGGACGTACTTTTGATTCATGAAACCTAATTAATTTTCCAGAATAAGAAGAAAGTAAAATATCATTGTCGCCATGAGTAATGACAGTACCAACCAACTTATCATCATCATCTAATCGAATGGCTTTAATCCCAGATTTATATTTTTTATGAAATAAATTTAAGTTTGTTTTTTTAACAACACCATTTCGTGTAGCCATAAAAATAAATTTATCTTCAGAAAATTCATCAACAGGTAAAATTTGAGTCACAGTTTCATCATCATCTAATTTCAACATATTAACGAGTGGTCTTCCTTTGGAAGTTCTACTTGCAACAGGGACTTCATAAACCTTCAGCCAAAAAACTTTACCTTTAGTTGTGAAGCATAAGAGCTGACTATGAGAACTCAAAACATAGAGGTTTTGAATTAAATCTTCTTCTTTAACTTTTGCACCAGCTTTACCAACTCCACCTCTTCGCTGCTCCCTGTACTCATCTAGTGGTTGAGTTTTAGCATAGCCACTTCGAGAGAGAGTTAAGACTCTAGTTTCTTCAGGAATTAAATCCTCATTAGAAATATCATGACGAGTATCATTGATGTCAGTTTTTCGATCATCTCCAAAATTTTCTCTAACTTCTATTAGCTCATCTTTAATTAGCTGCAAGAGCGTTTCTTTATCATCAAGAATTTTTTGAAGATCTAAAATTACTTCTAAAATTTCATTAAATTCTGTTGAAAGATTGTCTTGCTCTAAACCTGTCAATCTTCCCAGTCTTAATTCAAGAATAGACTTCGCCTGAGCTGGAGATAATTTATAATTTTTGCCTTTTATACCATAATCAGATGAAAGGCCTTTCGGACGACATGCATCCTTGCCAGCTTTTTTAAGAATGGCTTCAATCGGACCAGCTTTCCAGGACTTCTTACATAATTCAGTTGCTGCAATCTTCGTATCTTTAGACTTTTTAATTATTTGAATAACTTCATCAATGTTCGCTATTGCAACCATTAACCCCTCAACAATATGCCCTCTTTCTTTTGCTTTTCTTAAATCAAACTTTGTTCTTTTTGTAACGACATCTTTTCTATGTTTTATAAATTCTTGAAGAATTTCTTGTATATTTAAGACGCGAGGTTGGCCATCTACGAGAACGGTAAAATTGATACCAAAAGATTGCTCCAATTGGGATTGAGCAAATAAATTATTCTCTAAAACTTCTACAGACTCGCCACGCTTCACTTCAATGACTACTCGTAGACCATCTTTATCAGATTCATCTCTAATTTCACTGATTCCATCTATCTTCTTGTCTTTTACCATCTCAGCGATTCTTTCAAGCATCTTCGCTTTATTAACCATGTAAGGAATTTCATTAATGATCAAGGAGCTCTTTCCAGATTTATCCTCCTCTACAGAAGTTTTAGCACGAACATGAATAATCCCTCTGCCGGTCTTATAACCTTCATATATTCCAATTTTTCCATCAATGGTTCCACCTGTTGGAAAATCAGGACCAGTAATGATTTGAATAATTTCATCGATACTAGCTTTAGGGTTATCCAATAAAAGCAAGCATCCATTTATTACTTCGGTTAGATTGTGCGGGGGTACATTTGTTGCCATTCCAACGGCAATACCGGATGAACCATTAACAAGCAATGCTGGAATTCTTGTGGGCATCACATCTGGGATTTGCTCCGTTCCATCATAGTTAGGAGAATAGCTTACAGTTTCTTTCTCAATATCGTTGAGAATCATGTCTGTGATTTTTGCCATCCTAACTTCGGTATAACGCATGGCAGCTGGAGAATCTCCATCTATTGAACCAAAATTGCCTTGCCCTTCAACTAAGGTATACCTCATAGAAAAATCTTGAGCCATTCTAACCATTGCTTCATAGACAGCTGAATCACCGTGTGGATGATATTTACCTATTACGTCTCCAACAACTCTTGCTGATTTCTTGTATGGCTGTCGGTATGTATTTCTCAGGACATGTTGTGCAAATAAAATCCTTCTATGCACTGGTTTTAAACCATCTCTGACGTCTGGCAGCGCTCTTCCATGAATAACGCTCATTGCATAGCTTAAATATGATGTTTTTAGCTCATCTTCAATATTTATTGGTAGGATTTGTTTTGCAAAATCAGTCATTCTTTGGCCCTAAAAGCAATATTTTTTATGTGCAGGAAATTCCCTTAATTAAGGTTAAATTTTAACATACTTCAGGGGGATTTTAGTCTTTAAATTCAGCAACAATTTGGCCAATTGACTCCTTCGCATCGCCAAATAGCATTCTAGTATTTTCTCTAAAAAATAAGGGATTTTGAACTCCAGCAAAACCAGAAGACATTGATCTTTTTAGAACAAAAACTGTCTTGGCATTGTGTACTTCTATAATTGGCATTCCATATATTGGGCTGCCTTCTTCTTCAGTAGCAGAGGGGTTAACAACATCATTGGCGCCTATGACGATAGCAACATCTATTGTGTCCATAGATGGATTTACATCATCAGGCTCAGCAAGTAAGTCATATGATACATTTGCTTCTGCAAGCAGAACATTCATATGACCAGGCATACGCCCAGCAACAGGATGGATTCCATATTTTACCTCTGTACCATTTTCTTCTAAAAGCTCTCCCATTTCTCGAACAACATGCTGTGCCTGAGCAACCGCCATACCATAGCCAGGAACCACCAAAACACTTGATGCATTTTCAAGAATTAAGTATGCATCGTCAGAAGTAATTGGCTTAACCTCACCTTGTTCTTCAGAAGCACTTGTTGGATTGGAAGATGCATATCCAACAAACAATATATTACCTATTGTTCTATTCATTGCCTTGGCCATAATAACGGTCAAAATTAATCCGCTAGCTCCAACCAATGATCCTGCGACAATAAGAACATTATTAAGCAACAATAGCCCAGCAAAAGCTGCTGCAATACCTGACAATGAATTAAGTAGGGAAATAACGACAGGCATGTCTCCGCCTCCAATAGGCATCACAAAACCAATTCCGGCAACTAAGGTTAAGACTAAAAAGACTGAAAAATACGATGGTAGCTGTGGGATCAATCCAGATAGCGAAGGCTCAGCAACTGCGTATATCAATGCGGGCATACTCAAATAAAAGAAAGAGATAAAAATGTTTGTAATCATGGAGCCTTTTCCAAGCTTCAGCTTTTCGGAGAGCTTTCCATAAGCTATAAGAGAACCAGAAAATGTGATACCCCCGATGTAGATCGTTAACATAATTAAGACGTGCTGAAACAAAGAGTTTGCAGGCTCATTAAATTGAGACCATGCAATCAAAAATGTCGCCAAGCCACCAAAACCATTAAACAAAGCTACCATCTCTGGGATAGCTGTCATTTTGACTTTGATAGCTATCAAAGAACCTATAAGACCACCCAATAAAACACCTGCAAGAATTATTTTTAGATCAATATCAAGGCTTAAGCAGGTAATACCAACAGCACTAAACATGGCAAGAGCAGATAAATAATTTCCTTTAACTGCTGTCGCTTCCTTTCCAAGCATTTTAATTCCAAGGATAAACATCACAGATGAAATGATGTACACAATATTTTGAATGATCTGAATATTAGCTAAATTTTCCATAATTTATTTCTTCTTGAACATGCTAAGCATTCTGTTTGTTACTAAATAACCACCAAATACATTAATAGAAGCAAATAGAATTGCACCAAAAGCTAATAAATCTTGCGTTTGACCAGCGCTTGAGAGCATTAGTGCGCCTACAAGCGCAATCCCGGAAATAGCATTGGCTCCTGACATTAATGGTGTGTGAAGAGTGCTTGGAACTTTTGAGATCAGTTCTAAGCCTAAAAAAATAGATAACAGCAAAACGAAGCCCAATAAAATATACATTTCCATTATGCAAACCTCTCATTCATAATTTTTCCTTCATAAGCAAGCACACTGCTTTGAATTACCTCATCCTCAAAGTCAAAATCAATTTGAGTAGATTCTTCATTATAAAAATCAACAACCCAATTGATAATATTATTTGAAAGAGCAAATGAAGCATGGCTTGAGACCCTTGAAGCTAAATAAGACACACCTACAACTTTCACTCCATTAACATCCACAACTTCATCGACCAAAGAACCTTCAACATTTCCACCAGTTTCTACCGCCATATCAAGAATTACACTACCCGCTTTCATTTTTTTAATAGTGCTCTCATCAATAATTTTAGGAGCAGGTCTACCAAAAATTTGAGCTGTTGTAATAACTATATCTGATCGTTCACATACTTGGCTTTGAAGATCTTTTTGCTTTGCTATCTGCTCAGGAGTAAGTTCTTTCGCATATCCTTGATCAGTCTGACCTGTATCTCCTAAATCAATTTTTACAAACTTTGCCCCAAGAGATTTAACTTGCTCCTCAACAACATCACGTGTATCAAATGCTTCGACTCTAGCGCCCAATCTTTTTGCAGTTGCGATAGCTTGCAAACCAGCAACTCCAACACCAATTACAAATACCCTGGCTGGTTTAAGTGTTCCAGCAGCCGTCATCATCATTGGTAGAGCAGAAGATAGGTGTTGGGCAGCTTCTAGTACTGCTGCATAACCTGCAAGATTTGCTTGCGAGCTAAGTACATCCATCTTTTGAGCCCTAGTTATCCTAGGAATAAATTCCATACTAACAACATTAATTTTTGACTGATTGAGAGCCTTAAGCTCATCTGCAGCATAAAAGGGATTAACCATACCCAAGACTGAAGATCCTGGCTTCACTTTTGTTGATTCCTCTAGGGTTAATGCAGATGGAGTAATTATAAGATTGCCTTGAGAGAGACATTCATCTCTGGATATAGCTTTTAAACCAAGATCAATAAAGGTTTGATCTGAAACATTGATTCCATTACCTATGCCAAACTCAAACGAGAAAGTTACTCCATGTAAACTTAATATTTTTTCAACTGTATCAGGATGGATGACTGAACGATGATCTTTTAGATCAGGAGATTTTAAGGCAACTATATGCATTTAATTAATTTATGAATATTTGTAGTACATTGCAAATTATTTAAGGAATATTGTCAATCTTTTAAATTAATACTTTTGCAGTAGGTATTTTAGAGAAAATATATTGTAGTTAAGCTACAATAAGTTTAAACAAAATTTCTATAAATTAAGGCTTGCACCGCCATCAACAGTAACTAATTGTCCTGTCATAAGTTCACTTGTTTCAATTAAATTAACTATAACTTCAGCAACAGATTCTGGTGTACATGTTTTTTTTAGGGGCGTAGTAGTTTGAACACGCAATTTTACTGCTTCGTACATTTCATGACCCATGCCTTTTTTTAACCATTCTCCTTCAATAAATCCAGGACATACAGCATTGACCCTGATTGGCCCTAAATTTCTTGCCATAGATAAAGTCATTGAGTTTAAGGCCCCTTTTGAGGAGGCATAAGCGAGCGAGCTACCAATACCCTTGATTCCACCAATTGATGAGACATTCACCACGCAAGGATTTGCACTTTTTAGTAAGTGTTCTTTTGATGCCTTTACCATCTGGAATGGTCCGACAACATTGACGGCATAAATATGTTGAAAATCTTCAGCATCAAGGCTGTTTAGATCAGAGTGATCCCAGACAAATTTAGTGGTACCTGCATTATTGATAAGAGCATCTATCCTATTCCATTTTTCAATGGCCTTATTAATTGTTGCTTTACAGTCTAAGTCATTTGACACATCAGCTTGTAAAGCAATCACCTGTGCAGTTTCATTTGAACATTCCTTAGCTACTTTTTCTGCTTCTTCAATAGAAGAGGAACATGTAATAATGACATTCCAGCCATTTTTAGAGAGCATTTTTGCTGTGGCGGCGCCAACGCCTCGGCTTCCTCCTGTGACAATGGCAACTGGATTATCTGACATAGTGTTCGCTTCCTATAATAAAAAATAATAAACTTAACCATTCTTGCATGCAATGATGTAATCTGCCACCTTAAAGAAGTAGTGCTTATGACTCAAAATATTGATCAAAATGAAGTAAATAAATTTGCAGCAATAGCAGATAAATGGTGGGATCCAACAGGTGACTTTAAACCCCTACATGTAATAAACCCCCTTCGTGCAAACTATATTAATAACAAATCAGCATTAAAAGGTTTAAAAGTATTAGATGTTGGCTGCGGTGGTGGTTTGCTAGCAGAGGCTCTTAATGCAAAAGGAGCTCAAGTAACTGCAATTGATGTTACTGAAGCTAATATTGGTGTTGCAGAACTACATGCACAAAAAATGGAAGTGAATATAGATTACAGATTAATAACTGCTGAAGAACTAGTGGAAAAAGAAAGAGAGTCTTTTGATGTTGTGGCCTGCCTTGAAGTTATTGAGCATGTCCCTGATCCAGGTCAGCTTATTAGAGCATGTTCAAATCTACTAAAACCAAATGGCCAAATGTTTCTTTCTACTTTGAATAGAAATGCTAGGTCCTTTATTACAGCTATTGTAGGTGCAGAATATATTTTCAATGTATTACCTAAAGGAACTCATGAGTGGAGTAAATTTATTAAGCCTTCAGAATTAGAAAAATATATGCGAAATGCTGATATCAAACTAATTGAAAGTAAGGGGATGTTCTATAATCCAATTTTCCATACGGCAAATTTGAATAATGATCTTGGAGTAAATTATATGATGCATGGGTCTAAAAATGCCTAAAGGTGTTTTGTTTGATCTTGATGGCACCCTTTTAGATTCCGCTCCTGACTTTGTTGCTAGCTTAGACAATTTACTTGTAAGACATAATCAACCAAAGCTTGATCCAGAAATAATTAGATCTCATGTATCTGATGGTAGTTGGAAACTTACCAGCTTAGGATTTAATATTGATATCTCTGACAAAAAGTGTGCCGTTTTAAGAAATGAGCTGTTAGAAGAATACGAATCAAATCTTTTGCAGCATGGTGGCGTTTTTGATGGAATTAATGAATTGTTGACTTCTTTAAAAGAGGACAACATCCCCTATGGAATTGTAACTAATAAGCCTTTACGTTTTGCAAAACCAATATTAATGAATGAGGTTGCATTTAAACATTGTAAAACTCTAATCTGTCCTGATCATTTGAATGCAATTAAACCAGACCCGGAGGGAATTTTAAAAGGCTGTAAGGATTTAGGTTTGCACCCTGATGAATGTATTTATGTAGGCGATCATGAGAAAGATCTTGAAGCTGGTATTAATGCAGGAACAAAGGTGATTGCTTGTTATTTTGGATATTCTCTTAAGCCTAGCGCTCATAACGACCATATTCTCGGAGCTAATCATCCAAATGAATTATATCAATTGATTTCGCAACTATAACAATGGATCTTTCCAATAGAACAATACTTATTACTGGCTCATCCGATGGAATTGGTAAAGTTTTGGCTATAGAATTTTCAAAGTTAGGATCCAATATTATTCTTTTAGGGAGAGATTCCTCCAAGTTAGACCAAGTCTATGATCAGCTTGATCGCTCTTTTAAATCTCAAAAACATTTGATCCTGCAGGCTGATCTCGCATTATTGAGCAATGAATCGGCGCATGAAATTTTAAGAGCAATTACTGAAGAGTTTATTTCACTAGACGGAATTATCCATAACGCTGCAATTCTAGGAAGCATGACTACTCTAGAAGATTATGAGTTATCAAGATGGGATGAAGTTCTAAATATAAATCTCAGGGCTCCTTTTCTTCTGACTAAAACACTTAAAACAATTCTTGAAAGATCTAAGTTACCAAGAATTATTTTTACATCTTCAGGCGTTGCAAATATTGGTAGAGCTTTTTGGGGCGCCTATTCTGTTTCAAAATTTGGCATAAAAGGATTGGCAGAAATTTTTGCCAATGAACTAGAAACAACAACTTCTATCAAAGTATTTAATTTTGATCCAGGAGCAACTCAAACTAAAATGAGGGCCTCTGCAAGGCCTGCGGAAAATCCTCAATCCTTAAAAACTCCAAATGAACTAGTGAGTTGTTACTTATGGTTTTTTAGTAAAGAAAGCTCTGAATCAAAAGAAAATTATTTTGAATATGCAGATCTATCTAAGAAAGTGACTTCCACATAAAAAGACTCAAATATGTTCTCCAGGGCCTAAAGGGCTCATAAAACTTATCGTTCATTTGATGCTCGCTAAAAAAATACTGATGCGCATGCTTTATTCCAAGGTCATTGATAGGCATAACATCTGTATCTCCGAGATAAAACATTCTAGTCATATGGACTGACCAAGGTCCAATGCCTTTATTGGCAATGAGTAAGTTTTTAAATTCAGTGCATGAAAGTTCTTTTAAATCTCTTCGTTGAAGAGAAGATAAATTTAAATTGTTAATTAACCCAATGACATAATTTGCTTTTGATGTTGATAAGCCTGCCGAACGTAATGATGTTTCTAAATTATTATACTTTGTCTGGCTTTGAAGAATAGGATGAACCCTTGACCAAATAGTTTTAGCTGCCTTGGTAGAAAGTTGTTGGCTAACAATTACAGATGAGAGATATTCAACCAAGGGTAACGATGATAAATTAATCGTAACTGGCTGAGATTTTTGCAGATATTTCTCTAGTAAGTCAAAATTTTTTTCTATGGATATTTTTAACAAAGCTTTATGAGCATTGTTACTTTCCATAATTCTGAAGTTCTCTAATTTGAGACTCAGTTAAATTTATGCATGCGCCTTCCCTCAAAGTTGAAGGAAGAAAAATTGGTCCAATTCTCACTCTTTTTAGCCTACTCACCTCTAACTCTTGAGATTCAAAAAGTTTTCTGACCTCACGATTTTTTCCAGTAAGCATGCAAACTGAAAACCATTGATTTGAGCTTTGCTTTTCTCCTGGAACGATGTCTGAAAATTTATAAATTTCATTCTCAATTTTAACTCCTGATAACATATTTTTTTTCTTTTGCTCATTAAAATAGCCTCTGGCTCTCACAAGATACTCTCTATCAATTTCAAATGAGGGATGCATGAGTTGATGAGCCAAGGTTCCATCATTCGTAAATAGCATTAATCCAGAAGTGTTAATATCTAATCTTCCAACTGCAATCCAGTCAGGTTCATTTTGAACTTTTGGTAAAAAATCAAAGACAAGCTTAATCTTCTTATCATCTTTCTTTGAAGATAGAACTCCTCGTGGTTTATTGAGCATAATCACTTTTAGATCTGCAGTTTTTAAAAGAACTCTTTCTCCTTCAAAAATGACCTCATCAGTTTCTAATACTTTGGTTCCTAAGACAGCTAACTTGCCGTTTACATAAACTTTATTATCTTTGATTAGTTGTTCACATGAGCGCCTAGAGCCTAAGCCAGCTTGAGCCAAGAATTTCTGCAGTCGCAGCATATAGTTAGCCAGCTTCTAGGTGATCTAGAGCATCTTCGGCTGGTAAAGCCTCTGGCAATGGAGGTAAATCATTGATTGATTTAAGGTTTAAATCATTTAAAAAAGTTTTAGTTGTTTCATATAAAGCCGGTCTGCCTGGAACATCTCGATAGCCGGATACCTTGATCCACTCTCTATCAAGCAAAGATCTGATTATCTGAGTACTCACAGTAACGCCTCTTATATCCTCAATATCACCTCTGGTAACTGGTTGTTTATAAGCAATTATAGATATGGTCTCCATTAATGCTTTAGAAAGCCTGCTTGATGTATCATTCCATAAAGGATAGAGACAATCACCATAACTCTCTCTAACCTGCATTCTAAAACCTGATGCCACCTCTTTTATTTCGATAGAGCTATCTGCATATCTTTCCTCTAACAAATTTAAAGCCACTTTAATGCTTGGTAAATCTATATCTATATTTTGAGATCCCATAAGAGTTTTCATCTCAGACAAACGCATTGGTCTGCCAGCACCAAAGAGAATAGATTCAACAATATTGGACAAGTTTTCAATATTAGCCATCTAGTGAACACCTCGATTGGTTGATTTTAGGTAAAGTTGATTAGAATCTTTGTTTTGAATGAGCTCTATGTGTCCATCTTTTGCTAAATCTAAAGAGGCCAGTAAGGCAACGACAACTCCCTGCTTTCCTTCTTTCTTTTGATACGTTTGAAAGAACTGAATTACATTTCTTTTATTGAGGATTGATAAAATCAATGCAATTCTTTCTTGAGTAGATAGTTCTTCAAAATGTATTTCGTGATGTGCTGAAAATTTAGGGCGCATTGAGACTTCACAAAATAATGCTGCAAGTTCATGCGCAGATATATCCAAAGTTTCTTCGCGATCTTTAAATTTCGGTAAAGCAGTTGATGCAAGAAAAAAATCTCTATCCAGTCGTGGTAAATTTGAAACAGATTCTGATGCGCTTTTATACCTTTGATATTCTTGCAGCCTTTTTATAAGCTCAGATCGAGGATCTTCCTCTTCCTCTTCCTCTTCAGACTGAGGGATCAACATTCTAGATTTAATCTGGGCAAGAGTAGCTGCCATTACCAAATAATCAGCTGCAAGCTCTATCTTCAAAGCATCCATTAATTCAATGTATTGAATGTACTGATCGGTAATCTCAGAAATATCTAGATCCAAAATGTTAATGTCTTTCTTTTGAATGAGGTAAAGCAATACATCCATTGGACCAGAAAAATCCTCTAAATATATTTCTAAAGCTTCGGGCGGGATAAATAAATCGTCGGGAAGTTGCGTTAAGGCCTCGCCTTTAAATTGTGGAAATTCTAGCTGTGCTTGGGACTTCATAAGTTCAATTTATACAAGATGCAGTTATTATAAGCTCTTTTTAACACAACATCTTGTGATTTTGCATATAAATATGTCGCTTTAAAAGGTTTTAATAAGGCCTTAAAAAGAATTAATAAGATCGGTCAAAGCCTATGTTTTTAATTTAATTGCATTAATATTTGGAGCATGGAATCTATTTACCACACTGACAACACAAGGATTGTTGAAAAGTTTGATCTTATTACGCCCAACGACGTAATTTCAGAGTATCCCTTGACCGATGAGATTTCCAAATTAGTATATGGCACTAGAAATGAGGCTAGTCAAATTCTACATGGCAAAGACGACAGAGTAATTGTTGTTTGTGGGCCTTGCTCAATACACGACCCAGAATCTGCTCTTGAATATGCTCACTTATTAAAAGATGCTAAAGATTCATTTCAAGCTAATTTGTTAATAATAATGAGAGTGTATTTTGAGAAACCCAGAACAACTGTTGGTTGGAAAGGTTTGATCAATGATCCAGATATTAATGAAAGCTATGACGCTAATAAAGGCTTGATGCTTGCAAGAAAAATTCTTCGGGATATTACCGCTATGGGACTGCCTGTCGGGACAGAGTTTTTAGATCCAATTTCTCCTCAATTTGTTGCTGATCTAATTTCATGGGGAGCTATCGGGGCTAGAACTGCAGAAAGTCAATCTCATAGGGAATTAGCCTCCGGTCTTTCTTGCCCAATCGGAATTAAAAATGGAACAACTGGTGCATTAAAGCCTGCAATTGATGGTATTCAAGCTGCAAATCATCCTCACGTATTTTTCTCAAATACAAAGGATGGGCGAGTATCAATATATAAAACTTCTGGAAATTCAGATTCACATATTATCCTTCGAGGTGGGAAAGAGCCCAACTTTAGCTCGGATGCCATTCAACAAACACTTAGCAGCATTAGTTGAAGCGGATGTAAATGACTCTATTATGGTTGATGCAAGCCATGGGAACAGCCAAAAACAATTTAGAAAGCAAATTGATGTGGTGAATGATTTGGCTGAACAAATTTCAGCAGGCAATCAAAGTTTAAGAGGCTTGATGCTCGAAAGTCACTTAGTTGAGGGCAATCAAAGCATCACTGAAACCCTCACATATGGGCAAAGTATTACTGATGCTTGCATGAACTGGGATGACACTCTTAACTGCCTCAATATTATCAGTGAAGCTGTGCAGAAGAGGCGAGGGTAATTGAAAGAAGACTTATTTACTTTCTCCATTCAAGAAGCAGAAACCCTCGGCATAGAATGCGCTGTTGTTTTGACTGCTGCAAAAAAAATTGAAACCGAATGCTATTCTCCAAGCGAAATAGCAATGAAGCTCAAAGAACAAATTCCTTTTGTTGAGGAGCGGGAAATCCTCAAGCACATCAAGAGATTGATAAATCTGAAGTTAATTACTGCAGAAGCAATCTCCAAAAAAAATCCATCTCCGCAAAATAAAAATCTTTATTCTTTGAAGCTGCCGTCAAATAATTCTAATGCGGGCAAGAGAAAGCTTGATTACTCATGGACACCATCTATTCAGGCATTTGAGGTCTTAGGGATGGGCAAGATCAACAAAGAGTTCATTGAAAGTAAGGTGAATGAGTTCAAGATGTATTGGCTAGAAAAAAATCAAGTTAGAGATAACTGGAATGTGTTATTTGTAGATTTCATCCGCAGAGAGTGGGTAAAAGAAAACTCAGAGAATAAAGGCTTACCTGTCTGCATCAATGAGAATTGGTCGCCATCTTCTGATGCTTTTGATATATTAGCACTTGCCAATGTTTCAAAAAATGATGCTTTAAAGCACTTAAAGGAGTTTATACTCTACTGGAAAGAAAATGGAACAGCGCTAAGGTCTTGGAACTCAAAATTCGTAGATTTTGTAAAACGCAAAGAACTTATTGATTCTTACAAAGAAAAAAATGACAAAAAAACTTACAAACATAATGAACCAGGAGAGTTTTCTCAAAAGTTTAAAGACAGAACAAAAGATGACTCCTGGGCAGAAAATCTCGAATTCTGATCGAAAAAGCTTTATTAAAGCTATAGATGATCTCTTTTTAAAACTTGAGCTTTCCTATCATTACCAATTTTACAAAGTCTTCGGCACTGATCACAGACTCACTGAGGCAAAAAAACTTTGGGCAGAAAGCTTAAAAAAATATCCAACAGAATCCATTAATGCAGCAGTTGAAACTGTTATTCAATCTAATGATTACCTTCCAACTCTTACAGAGATCCTCAAAGCTTGCTCCGGATCAATGGGTGAAATTAACATTCCAAGCCCACAAGAAGCCTTTATTGAAGCGCAAAAATCTTCTGCACCTAGACAAGAATTTTCTTGGACTCACCCAATAATCTATTGGACAGGCAAAGAAATTGGCTGGGATTTAATTAACTCACCAAATAATACAAACACTTTTCAAGCATTTTCAAAAACTTATATGCGCCTTGCAAAAGAGATAAGAGCGGGCAAAAAATTTGATCTTGCTCCTACAGAAACTTCTGATGCTATAGAACCTATCGATGTCGAATTACTTGAAAGGTTGCGAAAAAAGCATGGCTTATAATTTTGTAAAGTATACTTTACAAAAATCATGCACTATAATCACCCTCCCCAGTCATACATATGGCATTGGAGTTTAAAAAAAATTAAGTAAATGTCTAAAAACGTCAGAATCTCTCTCTACATACTTATTCCGATAATTTGTTGGATGATTTCAGGTCAATTTATTGAAGACGAGGTGATTCAAACAAAATCCTCTACAGAACTCACATCAGTTGTGATCCAAAAAAGTAGTTCGGATTTCTTTTCTCCTAAAATTGTTCTAAATGCATCAGCGACCTCCGAAAAAAGAGTTAGGGTGATAGCTAAAACTTCTGGTGAAGTAATGCCTAATGAGGTATCACAAGGTCAATGGGTAGAAAAAGATCAGGTCTTGTGCAGTTTAGGGGTTGTTGAGCTTAACAGAACAGAGGTGAAAGCTCCCTTTAGAGGATACGTAGAAAAAATAATAAAACCTGGGAACTACCTTAATAGAGGAGAAATCTGTGCAGTCATTATCGAGCTTGATCCTGTAACTTTTATAGCTGAGGTTCCAGAGGCAGAAATCAAAACAATTATAAAAGGACAAATGGTCTCAATTCAGCTTGTAACAGGAGAAATAATCAAAAGTAGTTTGAGCTTCGTTTCTAAGAGTGCAACCCCATCAACTAGAAGCTTTCGTGTTGAGGCAGAAGTTGAAAATCCAAATGGATTAATAAGAGATGGAATTACTGCAACCATGCAAATTAATACAAATAAAATTCTTGCAACTAAAATCGCTCCATCAATCATGCTTTTATCTGATGCAGGATCACTTGGAGTAAGAGTTGTAGATAATGCAGCTGTTGTTAAATTCATACCAATTAAAATTTTAGAAGATACTCAAGATGGTATTTGGGTTTCAGGAATTCAAAATTCATCAAATTTAATAGTTCGTGGACAAGGTTATGTTGAGAATGGTCAACAAGTAATACCTATCCCTGCAAGTGAGTCATGACAGGAATAGTAGATTTTGCTTTATCTAAAGCAAGAACTACTCTTGCATTAGCTGTAGTTATAATAATTGCAGGTGCATATGCTAGATCAACTATAACAGTTGCCTCCGAACCTAATATTTCTTTGCCCCTTGTCAGTGTTTCTGTTTTTCTTGATGGCGCTTCACCTGAAGATGCTTCAAGGTTAATTGCTAGGCCACTAGAGACAAGATTAAGAAGTGTTCCTGGAATTAAAGAACTTTCTTCATCTGCGCGTTTAAGTTATGCAAGGATAGTTGGTGAATTTGAAGTTGGGTACGATATAGATACTGCTCTTCGAGATATCAAACAAGCAGTTGAAGAGGTTAAATTTCAGCTTCCCAGAGAAGCAGAAGACCCGCAAATTAGAGAATATTCTTTTGCAATGTTCCCTGTCATGAATTTGAGTCTTGTTGGTTCAGCATCAATGAGAACAAAAGTATTTTTTGCAAGAGAATTACAGGATAGGTTAGAGGCAATAAGCGAAGTCTTGGCAGCAGATTTAGAGGGTGCCCCCGAAGAAGTGCTTGAAGGGATTATCGATAAATCAAAGATGGAAGCTTATGGAATAACTTTGACTCAGCTCTACAGCGCAATTGCAAACAATAACTTAATTATTCCGGGGGGAGCTCAAGATACTGGTTCTGGAAAATTTAATATTGAAGTGCCCAGTATTTTTGAAACCGCAGAGGATGTTTACAACATTCCTATAAAAGTTACTCAAGATGCCGTTGTTACTCTCAGCGATATTGGAGAAATCAAAAGAACCTTTAAAGATATTTCTTCATTTGCCAAAGTTAATGGCGAAGATGCTGTGACTCTTGAAATTAGAATGAGAGTTGGTGCAAATGCTATTGAGGCTAAAAAAGAAATTATTAAAGTTAAAGAAGAATTTGAAAAGATTATCCCAACCAATCTTTCAATTGTAAGAACTAACGATGACACGGTTTGGGCAGAGGTAATGGTATCGGAGTTGGAGGGAAATATTATCACCGCAATATTCCTTGTTATGATTCTTGTCATTGCAAGCATGGGTGTAAGAGTCGGTATGCTGGTTGGTCTTTCCATTCCTTTTTGTTTTCTCTTAACATTTATCATCCTAAAGAATCTTGGCATTGAATTTAATTTTCTTGTAATGATGGGGCTATTACTTGGCCTTGGAATGTTAATTGATGGAGCTATTGTTGTCACAGAGTATGCAGATAGAAAAATATCTGAAGGGCTGGATCGAAAAGAGGCTTATCGACTTGCATCAAAACGGATGTTTTATCCTATCATCTCTTCAACTGCCACAACAATAGCTGCGTTTACTCCCTTAATTTTTTGGCCAGGCTTCACTGGACAATTTATGCGATATCTCCCAATCACAGTATTTATCGTCCTAAGTTCATCAGTCGTGTACGCAATGATTATCACTCCAGTTGTTGGCTCTATATTTGGCCAAAGAAATTCGACATTGGTATCTGGAGAAAGCGAACAAACTGGAGAATTTCTTTTTGATAAATTATCTGCATTTTATTCTAGAGCGCTGAATAAATTTGTTAAGAATCCTGGTGAAACCATGATCGCTGTGCTTATGCTTTTGTGGTTTTTTGGATATGCGATGTATGGCAATTTTAATAAAGGCACCCTTTATTTCGCGGATGTTGATCCAGTTGCAGCTGAGATTAATATTCGAGCAAGAGGCAACTTCTCCTCGACAGAAGCAAAAGAAATAATGGAAATGGTTGAAGAAAAGCTGCTTGATGTTGAGCACATTGAAAACTTATATATGACAACAGGATCTCAATGGTTTAATGCTGGTGGAGACACCATGGCAAGAGGTTTGATGGAAGTTGTGGATACTCAATTTAGGAATGTTTCTGGAAACGAGGTCTTCATAAAAGCCCAAGAAGCAACTTCTGGTATTCCAGGTGTTATTGTCGAGGTAACCCCTGAGGAAGGAGGCCCCTCTTTTGGTTCTCCTATTGAATTAGGTATTTTTGGCGATAATGAGGAGTCTGTAGCTAAGACCACTAAAATTATTGAACAGTACATGATCGATGAAGTGGTGGGATTAACAAACATAAGATCAACTCTGCCCTATTCCTTAATTGAATGGAAAGTAGAGGTCAATAAACAAAAGGCAGCTCAATTAGGTGTGAGCATTGCTGATATTGGTGCTTTAGTTCAAATGCTTACTAATGGATTTAAAGTTGGTGAATATAGGCCTGATGACTCCAAAGACGAAATAGAGATAAGAGCAAGATTTGATACCCAAAATAGATCTTTAAGTGGTATTGAGGAACTCAAAGTTAATTCGATCAATGGTCTCATTCCAATCAGCACTTTTGTGAAATTAGTCCCTACAGAAAATAGACAATCTGTTGTTCGAAGAAATGGAAAATTTTTTCACGAGATAGGTGTTGCTATAGACAAAACTCAACTAGATAGTTCTGGGCAAGTCATTCTTGTCTCAGATAAAGTTCAGGAAATGGGCAATTGGTTATCTAGCCAAAAATTTGATGAAGGAATTACTACTAAATTTAGAGGCATGCAAGAAGAAACCGAAGAAGTGACAGAGTTTCTCTCGATTGCAGCTGTCACTGCGTTAGCTTTAATGCTTATCCTTCTCGTTACTCAATTTAATAGCTTCTATCAATCAACTCTCGTTCTCAGTGCTGTATTTATGTCAATTGTTGGGGTTTTGATAGGGCTGTTAATTACAGGAAAACCATTTAGTACCACAATGACAGGCATTGCCATCGTTGCCTTATCTGGAATAGTTGTAAATAACAATATTGTGCTCATCGATACATTCAATAGGCTTACAAGTGAATTTCCCAATCTAAAGAGAGAGGATGTAATCATGAAAACATGCAAGCAAAGGCTGCGTCCAATTCTATTAACAACTACAACAACTATTTTTGGTCTTCTGCCATTAGCCTTAGGAGTCAGCGTAGATGTGCTTGGTAGAGAGATTGTTATTGGAAGTCGAGTGGTTGGTTGGTGGCAAAATCTTGCTTCATCAATTGTATTTGGTTTAGCTTTCAGTACAATTCTAACTCTAATTTTCACTCCAGCTGCACTGATACTTCCTACAAGAATTAAATCGTGGCTAGAAAATAGATTTGAATTTTTTAAAGCTTCAAGCTGAGTGATGAATGAAAATTCATAAGTTACAATAAGCCATGACCAAAAAAGATACAGTAAATTTCGAATCATCTCTTAAAAAACTTGAGCAAATTGTTGCCAAGCTTGAAGATGGTGATATCAACTTAGAAGATAGCGTGAAATCATTTGAAGAAGGCATTGGCTTGGTAAAAGAATGTCAGAAACAACTCTCAGCAGCTGAGTTAAAAGTAAAAAAACTTTTAGATAGTGGCGATACAGTAGATCTGGATAGCTAAGATTGAATCTATGTCTTTAAGCTTTCTATCTGAATGCAAAAAGAAGGTATTCAATCGAATAGATGGCCTTCTTCCAGATACTAATAAGATCAATTCCTCAATGCGATATTCAGCTCTGGCAGACAGTAAATGTATTCGAGCTGGATTAGTCTTTGCATCTGGAAATCTAAACAGGGAAATTTCTAATGCAGCATTAGTTGATATGGCTACTGGTATTGAGCTTATGCACACTTACTCATTAATTCATGATGACTTGCCTTCAATGGACAATGACGAAATAAGAAGAGGACAAGCCTCAAATCATATAAAATTTAATGAGGCTACAGCTATATTAAGTGGCGATGCCCTGCAAGCTTTAGCTTATGAGACTATTGTTTCATCATCTGAAATAAATCAAGAGCAAAAACTTTTATCAATCAAAGCCCTTTCAAGTGCATGTGGGCACGAAGGCATGATTTTGGGTCAACAGCATGATTTAGATGCTGAAAATAATGAATACAATGATATTCAAAGAATTCATGAGCTTAAAACTGGAAAGCTGATTCGAGTTGCCATGACTATGCCTCATATGGGTAGTGAAAAACAAAAAAATCAACTAACAGTTTTAGATGAGGTTGGCAAAGATCTCGGGCTTGCTTTTCAAATTATGGATGATGTGTTGGAGGTCTCTTCAGATTCAATTACGCTAGGAAAAAGTAATCAGTCAGACTTGGTGAATGAAAAGTTAACTTATGTAAATGCCTTTGGCAAACAAGAGTCCATAGATCAAGCTCATGCTTTATCAAATTCATGTATTGCTAGATTAGAAGATTCATTTGAAAAAAATGAGGTTGCAGACTTGCTTGAGTTGGCTAAATTTATGGTTGAAAGAAAAAGCTAAGATGAAAATATTCTCCGAGATTCCATCAAGCCCTCCCAAAACACCTGTTTTAGATAAAGTAAATGTACCTAAAGATATTAAAAGTTTAACGCCCGTTGAGCTCAAGACACTAGCCGATGATGTTAGAGCGCACATGTTATTCAGTGTTGGTCAAAGTGGAGGTCATCTTGGGGGAGGTTTAGGGGTAGTAGAGCTGACTGTAGTCTTGCACTATCTTTATAACACTCCTGATGACAAAATAATTTGGGATGTAGGCCATCAAGCTTATCCTCATAAAATTCTGACCGGAAGAAAAGAAAAGCTTACCTCAATCCGACATAAAAATGGATTGGCTCCATTTCCCAGTCGCGAAGAAAGTTCATATGATGCCTTTGGGGTTGGCCACTCAAGCACATCTGTAAGTGCTGCGCTGGGCATGGCGATAGCTAATCATAATACTAATAAAAAGGTTGTTGCAGTGATTGGTGATGGGGCTATGACAGCTGGAATGGCCTTTGAAGGTTTGGCTCATGCAGGTCATATTAAACCAGATATGCTGATTATTCTTAATGATAACGATATGTCTATCTCAGAAAATGTAGGTGGATTAAACAATTATTTTTCAAGAATTTGGGCATCAAAAGTTTACAAGGGAATAAGAAAAAGTGGAAAAAGCTTTTTAGAAAACCTACCTCAAGCTCACCATATTGCTAGAAAAGTAGAAACTCAAATGAAAGCTATGGTTGCTCCAGGAAGCATTTTTGAGGAATTAGGCCTAAATTATATCGGTCCAATTGATGGTCATGATATTGATGAGTTGATGACAGTGATAGGCAATCTAAAAGATTTTGAAGGCCCACAATTTCTGCATGTAATTACCAAGAAAGGAGCTGGATTGGATCCCGCAGAAGCAGATAGAATAGGTTTTCATGCCATTGGAAAAATAAAACCATTAGATGCAACCAACAAAAAAAATGGACCAAAATATCAGGATGTTTTTGGGCAATGGATTGTGGATATGGCTAAAGAGGATGAAGAATTAATGGCCATAACTCCTGCCATGCGCGAAGGCTCAGGACTTGTAAATTTCAGCAAAGAATTTCCTGAAAGGTTTTATGATGTTGCAATTGCGGAACAGCATGCAGTAACTCTTGCTGCTGGAATGGCATGTGAAGGAAAAAAACCTGTTGTTGCAATCTACTCTACTTTTCTTCAGCGAGCATATGACCAATTAATCCATGATGTAGCATTGCAAAATCTAAATGTGCTCTTTGCAATTGATCGGGCAGGATTGGTTGGCGAGGATGGTCCGACGCATTCTGGGAATTATGACCTTACATATCTTAGATGTATCCCAAACATGATTATTGCAGTTCCAGCAGATGAAAATGAAACAAGAAAATTGCTAACTACTACTTTTATTCATAATGGTCCGGCTGCAGTCAGATATCCAAGGGGTGGAGGAATCAATGCCACAATAGAGCATGAGCTAAATCCTGTTGCAATTGGTAAAGGCAGAGTCATTAGTGCTCAAGAATCTGACATGCTGATATTGAACTTTGGAGCTTTAATAGGGACTGCAGATGAAGTAGCTCAAGAGCTAAATGCTACTTTATTAGATATGAGATTTGTTAAACCCTTAGATAGAAAGTTAATTGCTGAGCACTCTAATAATAAAAAAATAATTATCACTATAGAAGATGGAGCTATATCGGGTGGCGCAGGTTCTGCGGTCATTGAATGGGCACAGGAAAATAAGATGAAACAGCAAATCATTATATGCGGTATTCCGGATGAATTTGTTGAGCACGCAAGTCGAGAAGAAATGCTAGAGATGACGGGTCTAGATAAAAGGGGAATTCTCGCTAAGGTAAAAAACTGTTTAGCTTAAGTGACCCATCTTATCTCTTTTGGTATCGAGATAACTTTTATTCTTTTCATTCAAGCCTTCATGGAGAGATGTTCTTTTTACAACATTGATACCAACTTCCTCTAAAGCATCTACTTTTTTGGGATTATTTGTTAAAAGATTGACCGCTGTAATTTTAAAATGCTGAAGTATGTCTAAACAAATATTATATTCTCTTAAATCAGCTGGGAAACCCAGCAATTCATTGGCCTCAACAGTATCGTGACCTTGATCCTGCAAAGCGTATGCCCTAATTTTGTTAACCAAGCCAATGCCTCTGCCCTCTTGTCTCAAATACAAGAGAATCCCAGATTTATTTTGAGCTAACAGCATAAGCGCAGCTTGTAATTGAGGCCCGCAATCACACCTTAAACTATGCAAGGCATCGCCTGTTAAACATTCAGAATGGACTCTACACATCACAACGTCTTGCGAATTAATATCGCCAATAGTTAGCGCTATATGATCTTTACCGTTAGGCTCTTCGAAAGCTGAAATAGTAAAATTCCCAAACTTAGTAGGCAATTCTGATTCAGATACAAACTTACAGCTATTCAATTGATTTAAATTAAGAAAAAAATTGCGTAAATTATACCACCAGCAAATAATCCTGCTATTAAATCATCTAGTAAAATTCCAAAGCCGCCTTCAACATTTTTATCAGCCAAGGAAATTGGCCACGGTTTCCATATATCAAACAATCTAAAGAGTAAAAAAGTGCACGCGTAAGTGATAATTCCATAAGGCACAAAAGATAAAGCTACAAGCATTCCCGCAACCTCATCTATTACGATTGCAGAGTGATCTTTAGCATCACTATCTTGAGCTGCTAGAGAACAGACCAGCCAAGAAAATAAGATAAAAATTGGTAAAATGATATGAGTTGATGAATGCAAAAACTCTGCAAAGTACCAAATAGTTATTGCGCCTAAACTCCCCCAAGTTCCTGGTGCAGGAGTCAATAAGCCTAAACCAAACCATGTGGCTAAAATATGAGAAGGTTTTTTTAAATTCGGAAATTTCATTCTACTGAAAATGATCCCAATTTTTAATTGAACCAAAATTATTATTAGAAAGTACTAATTTTTTCCCGCCCATGACACCAATTGTATGACATTTTTTATTATAGGAATTGAGATTGTCTTGAAGAGCAAGTAATTTTTTTGGAGGCACTGTGTATAAAAGCTGATAGTCATCTCCAAATTCCAAGCATTGTTTGGCATATTGTTGACTGACGACAGGCACTTGATCTAAGTCGAGGTTACATCCAACCCCTGAACTTGAAATTAAATGAGATAGATCCTGAAGTATTCCATCAGAAACATCGATAGCAGAAGAGGCAAGGCTTGAAATCAATCTTCCATAGTTTATCTGAGCGGGAGGGAATAAATATGGTTTAGTTTTATTATTCAGCGAACCAGTTTTCTTGTATTCTTGAAAGCCAATATATCCTAACCCAATAACACCAGATAAGCATAAGATATCACCAGGCTGAGCATTAGATCTCAATAATATTTTTTTTTCAGGCTTACCCAAGACTGTGACGCTGATCTGTAACGGACCTTTTGCAAGATCGCCACCAATGAGCGGAAATTGAAATTCCTTAGAAATTTTTTGCAGACCCTTTCTAAAGGCTTTCATCCAATTTTGATTAAATTTTGGCATTACCAATGAAAGGTTAAATGCAATAGGATTGCCTCCCATCGCTGCAATATCACTGAGTGCGGTAGCAACAGACCTATATGCAATTGATTCAGCTGGCATAGATTTTAAAAAATGCACTCCGGCAACGGAAGTGTCAGTGCTAATGAGTAACTTAGAATTAGCTGCGATTACCGCACAGTCATCACCGACAGCAAGATTAATACCATTGTTTTTGAAATAAGAAGTACCTATGCCAGATAGGTACTTCTTAATAATTGAGAATTCTGAACTTATATTAACTTGGGTATCTTTCGAATAAACCAGTTGCGCCCATTCCACCACCAACGCACATAGTTACGATACCAAATTGTTTATCTTGGTTATTCAGCTCACGGACAATGTGACCGACCTGTCTCGATCCTGTCATGCCGAATGGATGTCCAATGGAAATTGAACCACCGTTTACATTCAGTTTATCCATTGAAATACCTAACTGATCTCGACAATATGCAACTTGAACTGCAAAAGCTTCATTGAGCTCCCAAAGATCAATATCATCAACACTCATATTATGAGATTTTAAAAGCTTTGGAACAGAAAACACTGGTCCAATACCCATCTCATCTGGCTCACAACCCATGGTTGTGAATCCTCTAAAGTAAGCCATTGGTTTTAGACCTAATTCAAGAGCTTTTTCTTCACTCATTACAAGTGTCACTGAAGCGCCATCTGAAAGCTGAGATGAATTACCAGCAGTAACTGATCCATTCTCAGGATCAAACACTGGCTTAAGAGCTGCCAAACCTTCTAAGGTTGTTCCAGGTCTATTGCACTCATCTTTATCAACTGTGTAATCAACTTCTTTAGATTCACCTGTCTCTTTATTCATGAGCATCATCTTTGTATCCATCGGTATAATCTCATCAGCAAACTTTCCTGCTTCTTGAGCGGCTGCCGTTCTTGTTTGACTTTCGAAGGCGATCTCATCTTGAGTCTCTCTTGAAACATTATATCTATTGGCAACACATTCGGCTGTCATGCCCATTGGGTGATATATACCAGGATGACTTTCTGCTAACTTTTCATTCACAAAACCATCCATATTCTGTTTACCAGAAAGCATGGTGATTTGCTCAACACCACCAGCGATCACTGTGTCATAGCAGCCTGCCATCACTTGACTTGCAGCCATAGAAATTGATTGCAATCCTGAAGAACAATAACGATTTACAGTTGTACCACCAACTGAAAGCGGGAGATTGGATAGGACCGCAGCATTTCTGCCAATGTTATGACCCATTGCACCTTCAGGATTGCCACAACCCATGATGACATCTTCCACCACTTCAGGGGGTAAATTAGGATTTCTGTCTAACATCCCGTTGATAATATGAGCTAACATGTCATCTGGACGAGTCATGTTAAAGCCTCCACGATGTGATTTAGCTAGACCAGTTCTAACGCTATCTACGATAACCGCTGTTTTCATATATGTACTCCAAAATTTGTAACGAGTTATTCTAAACGATCGTCGTCATTACTTAAAGACTTATACCAATTTGGTATTAAATCAATATTGAGTTCCTTCGCTTTAGAAAAAATATATGGAAGTGTGACGGGACTAAAAGGCAAAATTAGTAAAATACCCAGACCAAGATTTTTAAAAATTTGTTGTAATTGTAAATTCGCTTCATCAAGCTCACTTTCTGAGGCTGAACCCTCAGCGTATTTGATGTAAATATCTAGCATTTTTTTATTTTCACGATTTTCGACCAGAAAACTCTGTTGAAGCTTTGATAAAGTTTTATAAAATCGTTTAGTAAATATTTTCATCTAAAAAAAAGCCCGGAATTAGTCCGGGCTTTTATTGTATCTAAAATTTTTAAATTTAGAATTCGATTCCGAAGCTTATCCCCATTGTTCTTGGATTGTTGTAGTTAACAAACTTGGAGCCGCCTTGAAGGTTAGATGCTTTGTAAATTCCCTGCATTGACCTATCATCCTCAAGATTTTTAACCCAAAAGCCTACATACCAATCGCCATCAAATGGATTATAAGTAACGTTTAGATCTGTAAATTCAGACTCAGGTACTTGTAGATGAGGGCTATTATAAATATCTGCCTCTCTTTCGCCCATGTATGAATGTTGAATTCTAAAGTCATACACTCCTGAGGATGCAAATAATGTTTTAGTAACGGCTAGGTTATATGAAGTTCCTGGAGCTCCTGGCAAAGTATTACCTCCAACATCCTGTGGCATTGCATTAGTACACATCACTGATGCAAGAGGGTTAAAGAATGGTGAATTACAGGAATAGCCTGCGAACTTAAAGATTGGCCCTGCATCAGTCCAACCAACATTCATTAGCCCTTGAGTGCCTGGAACAGGATCGACCATGTTGCCGGTAACTGGACTAGGAACTCTCATTGTTCCTCCATTAATATTTAATGGATCAACCAGCATAGCTACCCCATCAACCTCAGCAGTGACTTCAAGAAAATTAAAATCAACTCTGATAGTTGGAGTAAGCAAATAAGATAGCTCCCCTTCAAACCCCTCGTTGACAGCATCAAAGTTAACATTTCTTGACGAAGCATCAGTAATCGCAGAAACGATCATATCTGAATGCTCACCATTGAAATATGAGAGATTAGCAAGCAACCTGCCACCCATCCACATTCCTTTAGTACCAACTTCAAAATATGCAACCTCTTCAGGCTTATATGGATCAATAGTTGCGGTTTCATTTGGATTTGAACCACCCGCTTTGCCTGCTGTAGTGTAACTCGCATAGACCATAGCATCATCATTAATGTAATGCTGTAATGCTATTTTGCCTGATACTTTATCGCTTGAATTCGGCAACATAATCCCAGGATAACGAATATATTCTGGGTTGGGGCCTGTCATAGTTGCTGGAGCATTTTCTCTAAAGATTCTTGCGCCACCCCCGTTATCGCCCAAAGCACTAAATTGACTATCAAAATTAGAAAACTCGTCGTATCTAAAGCCAATAGTTAGCTCTGTTACCTCACTAAGATCAAAGTAAAGCTCTCCAAATATAGCCTCAGAAGCTGTCTTGTTATGAGAGTCCTGAAAAAACCCTTGCATGATATTAGGCAAGGTATATTTTGGACCTGCTGCTAATTGAGGAAGTAAGGTTGGCAATCCAGCAGCGCCAACAGCAGCAAGACCTAGTGTTAAATTAGTGAAAAAACCAGTTCCGCCATATCCTGACAGATCGGCTGGTAAGCCTGGAAATCCTGCAGCAGTTAAGCCCTGCAGAGTCGGGCCAAAAACAAGAGCATTGTATGGATGTCTAGCCATGTCCGTCATCATTTGCAAGGCAGCAGATTGAACCATGTATATATTTTCAGATTTAGCATAGTAATCGTAATAACCAACTACAAAGTTAAATGCACCGTCATAATCAGAAATATATGAAAGTTCTAACTGTCTAGCATAGCCATCAGCTACTGCAAATTCATACTGTCTGTCATGAGTTACAAATTCTGAAAAACCATAAAAAGTTGCCTCAAAACCAAGAGGTGGTAAACCAATCGAACCCAATGAACCAGGCAATCCTGCTGCTGAAGCTACTCCATATTCATTATCTTGATGATGATAGTAGTCTCTTGTTGAATATGAGCCTTTAGCGATAAAAGTCCCATTTTCCATTTCATTTGTATATTGCAAGGTTGTAAACTCAGTTTTTTGCTCGTGCTTAGGATCCCTGTTGTGATTAACTTGATCCATTGTTGTTGGAACAAGAGCGCCAGCATAAGGGTCAAAGTTTGCATCTGGTTGCATGTTTGCAAGTAAGTTATAAACACCTGTAAATGATCCAGCCTTGTGCGCAGGTTGGCCCATGGCTCCAAGAGTATAAGGATCACAACCCATCAAAGGATCTTTATCACAGTGAATCTGGCCAATGTTAAATCTTGCATCATCGCCTTTTTGAGTCTCATAAGTGAGCTCTAGTCTAGCTGAATCTGACATATCCCAGTCCAAAGATAGCCTTGCAGCTAATTGGTTTCTATCATCAACAGTGTTACCTGTATGCAAGTTATCAACCCAACCATCTCGAGTAAAAGAAACAAGAGCGAGCCTTGATCTAAGATTTTCAGATAAGGGAAGATTGATTGCGGCTCTTACTTCACGTGAATCAAAATCACCTAATTTTGCTTTGAGATATCCACCTGCCTCATCATTGGGTCTAGCAGTAACGAAGTTAATAACACCTCCGACAGCGTTTCTTCCATATAAGGTTCCCTGAGGACCTTTTAAAACTTCCAATCTATCAATATCAAAAAAACCAATATCGGAAAGTGTGCTATTGCCAATGCTGTGTCCGTTAGATGAGGTGACGAATGAGCTAACTGTAGCTGCCCCAACACCAAAACTTCCATAACCACGCATGGCATAACTCGCCCCACTTCCGATAGCTTTTGAATGAACAAAGCCTGGAATATTCTGGGATAAGCTTTGGACATCTACAATCTGTCTTGCCTCAACATCATCAGTTGAAAAAGCGGTAATGGATAACGCTAGGTCTTGAGTGGACTCACTCTTTTTAGTTACGGTAACAACAATTTCTTCAATTTCAGTTGCTTGCGCAGTTAGCAAACCATTAAAACCAAAAGTAAATATAAGTGCGAATGCACATAAAAATCTGTTCATAATCTCCCCCTTAAGTTGATTAAATTGAACTTATAACTCAATAATATACCTTAAGAACAGACCATTGCAATGACTTATGGCTAGCAAATGAATATATAAATTATTCTTATAATGCTAATAAATTTTGCTTATTTTAGTTGTGTAGAACTTTTACCTAAAACCTGTCGAGCAACGATAAGTTGTTGGATTTGTTGAGTGCCTTCAAAAATATCTAAAATTTTAGAATCTCGAGAGAATTTCTCTAGTAAATGATCCTCTGAAAATCCCTGCATAGAGCATATTTCAACACATTTTAAAGAAATTTTATTACCGATTCTTCCAGCCTTAGCCTTGCCCATTGAAGCCTCTTTAGAATTTGGCATTTTATTATCCATCATCCAAGCTGATTTATAGACAAGCAGTCTTGCAGCTTCTAGTTCAGCTTCGAGCATTTCTAGCTCGCTTTGAAGAGCTGTTTGTTGATGCATCGATGCCCCAAAATTATCTTGATAACCCTCTTCAGCAAGCAAAGCTCTGGTCATATCCAAGGCAGCTTGGCCCAAGCCAATAGCCATTCCAGCAACCATAGGTCTAGTATTATCAAAGGTCTGCATAGCCCCACCAAAAGATTTTTTTGCAGCATTGATATCTGTTTCTATTTCTTCTTTGCCGCCCAATAAATTTGCCCTCGGAATCCTACAATTATCAAAGATTAAAGTTGCAGTATCCGAAGCCCTAATACCTAATTTTTTTTCAAGCCTGGCGACGGTAAATCCTGGAGTACCTTTTTCAACTAAAAAAGATCTGATGGCAGTTTTGCCCATATCTTTGTTTAGGGTTGCCCACACAACAACACAGTCACATCGATCTCCATCTGTAACATATATTTTCTCGCCATTGAGAACCCACTCATCACCATCCAGGACAGCGGTAGTTGATATATTCTTTGAATCTGAACCAGCTGCAGGTTCAGTAATCGCCATGGCAGCCCATCTTTTTCCCCACTTTGCTTTTTGATCTGGATTTCCAACTGCCATAATGGCGGCATTACCCAAACCTGTTCCAGGCCGGGCAAGAAATAAGCCAACATCGCCCCAGCACATCTGCTCTAGAGAAATAACTGCCCACAGATTTCTTCCTCCAAGGTCCATGGATTTAACTGAATTATCTCCAATGCCTGTATCTTTTTTTTGTGCAGCTGCTGCTTGATTGAGTTGTTCCATTTCAAGAGGTGGCTCATGCTCTGCCTTGTCATATTTTCTTGAAATTGGACGCAGAATAAATTCTGCAGCCATTCTCATGGTCTCTTGTGTTTTTTGTAATTGATTTGGTAAAAGTGGGTGTATCATTTTAAACTCCTGCGCCTGCTTCAAAAATTCCAATTGCCCTTAAATTTCTATACCAGAGCTCTACAGGATGCTCATGCGTAAAACCATGACCTCCAAGAAGTTGAACTCCATCCGTACCAATTTTCATTCCATGATGCGAAGCAAATCGATAGGTTAGCGATGCTTGTTTATGGAAATCTGCTCCAAGGTCTTTTAATGCCGCAGATTTATATACCATGAGTCTTAATGCTTCTGTTTCAATAGCCATATCCGCGATCAAGAATGCAACAGACTGTCGGTTAGAAATTGGTTCATTAAACGCCACTCTCTCATTTGTATATGGAACAACATAATCAAGAACAGCCTGACATACACCCAATGCAAGTGCCGACATTCCAATGCGAGAGGAATCAATAAGAGCTTTATAATCAAGAGAGTAATTATGTCCACCAAGTTTTTGGGATGTTTTTATTTTGCAATCAGAAAAATTTATTTGTGAGAGTGGCATACCTTTTAAGCCCATAAACTCTTTTGCATGAAGCTCAATGCCTTCCTGATCTTTGTTTACAAAGTACAATTCGCATTCTCCTGACTCATTGGTTGCTGAGATTAAAAAGGTCTTGGCATCGTCCGCAAAGGCTAAGCCAGTTTTAGCTCCATTTAAAATAACTTCATCCCCACTTTCGTTTGCCTTGACGCTAGATTGATATGGGTCAGCAGCAACTGATGCATTATTAATACCAAGGCTAACATTAAAAATCGAGCCATCAGCTAACTGAGGTAAGTACTCAGATTTCTGATCCTCGCTACCATGGTTAAGAATAATTTGAGCAGTTAATAGCGGCGCCGAAATTGACATAGCTAATGATAAGTCTCCATATGCAAGAGCCTCTAAAGTCAAAGCATTAGAAACAGAGTCTTGAGCCAAACCCATGCCACCAAAATCTTCTGGGATGATTAGTGAAATTAAATCTAAACCTTTAATCTTTGCTAGCAAATCCTCACTTGGCCTTCCATCAGTTTCCGCCTGTCTGGCACAAGATCGCATTTCAGTTTCAGCAAACTTTCTAAGCATATCCCATGTCATTTGCTGATCTTCACTCAAAGTAATGTCAAAAGGATTGTCTGTTTTATAGTCTTGCATTATTTATATAAAGATTAAATTTTAAAAGCTTGAAATAGTATGCGGTTATGCAAAGATGTTAAAGGTATTAATCAGTCAAATCAATGAATATAGATATGGCTAATATTTTAAAATTTGTATTATAAATATCAGCAAGGCGACTTATTCAATCTAAATGACCAAAGTTGAAAGAGCTTCAATTGTAATGAAAATTTTGGGTAAGCGTTATCCCAAAACTCCCGTTCCACTTGATCACAAAGATAACTTTACTCTCTTAGTAGCAGTCTTATTGTCTGCCCAATGCACCGATGAAAGAGTGAACAAGGTCACGCCTAAACTCTTCCAGCTTGCGAAT
The DNA here is from genome assembly GCA_045564035.1 of Gammaproteobacteria bacterium. Taxonomy (GTDB): domain Bacteria; phylum Pseudomonadota; class Gammaproteobacteria; order Magnimaribacterales; family D2472; genus D2472. The sequence continues at coordinate 37,926 of JBJLIA010000032.1, forward strand.
AACGCTAAAAATATGCGCAAACAAAGCCCTGATAAAATTTATGCAATTATTAAGCCCTGCGGCCTTGGACCTCAAAAATCGAAGGCAATTCATGATCTTTCCAACATATTATGTAATTCTTTCGGTGGAGAAGTTCCAGAGGACATAAAAGCACTAGAAACGCTCCCAGGAGTTGGTCATAAAACAGCATCTGTTGTTATAAGCCAAGGCTTCGGACATCCTGCTTTTCCTGTAGATACTCACATTCATAGGTTGGCTCAAAGATGGGGGCTTACTCGAGGAAAAAACGTTACACAAACTGAAAAAGATTTAAAGAAAATTTTTCCAATGGAAGCATGGAACAAACTTCATCTACAGATAATATTTTGGGGCAGAGAATTTTGTCAGGCACAACAATGTCATGGGATTACTTGTAAAATTTGTAAGGCAACTTTTCCTAAAAGATCACGTCGTTTTTACCACAAGAAGCCATAGATAATTTAGAATAAGCATTTCTAACTTTAATTAAAATAATTAATACTTTTGGAGCAATAGATGGAATCTCAAGCTGATTCAATTTTTTCTAATTCACAAACAATTGAAAAATATGATGCTGAACTTTGGCAGGCTCTTGACCTAGAATCTAAACGTCAAGAAGAACATATAGAGCTAATAGCTTCAGAAAATTATGCAAGCCAAAGAGTCATGGAGGCACAAGGTGGTCTTTTAACTAATAAATATGCAGAAGGCTATCCTAGTAAAAGGTACTATGGTGGTTGCGAGTATGTAGATATCGCTGAAGATCTTGCAATTCAAAGAGCAAAAGAATTGTTTAAAGCTGATTATGCGAATGTTCAGCCTCACTCAGGCTCTTCTGCAAATGCTGCAGCCTTTCTCGCTATGCTTGAACCGAATGATACTATTTTAGGAATGAGTCTTGACCAAGGAGGTCATTTAACACACGGAGCAAAAGTTAACTTTTCGGGTAAAAACTACACGGCCTTTCAGTATGGCCTTCATCCTGAAACAAATGATATTGATTATGATCAAGTCAGGGATTTAGCAAAAACAAATAATCCCAAGATGATTATTGCTGGGTTCTCAGCTTTTTCGGGCACTATAGACTGGAAGATCTTTAGAGACATTGCAGATGAGGTGGGTGCATATTTTTTAGTGGATATGGCTCATGTTTCTGGTCTTGTAGCAGCAGGATTATATCCATCACCAGTTCCATATGCTGATGTGGTCACTTCAACCACTCATAAGACACTAAGAGGTCCAAGATCAGGAATTATTATTGCCAAATCAAATGAATTGCTTGAAAAGAAATTAAATTCTGCTGTATTTCCGGGCTCTCAAGGCGGTCCACTGATGCATGTTATAGCCGCAAAAGCTGTTTGTTTTAAAGAAGCATTGCAGCCAGAATTCAAAATATATACGCAGCGAGTCATCGATAATGCAAAACTTATGTGCGAAGTAATTCAAAGTCGAGGTATAGATGTCGTAACCGGAAAGACTGACAATCATATTGTCTTGATGGATTTAACAAACAAAGGATTAACCGGGAAAGATTGCGAAGCTGCTTTGGGGCGTGCAAACATTACTACGAATAAGAATGCTGTGCCTAATGATCCGCAATCACCTTTTGTCACCTCTGGGATTCGCCTAGGTACGCCTGCTGTCACAACAAGAGGTTTTGGTAGTACAGAAGTGGAAATATTAACTAATTGGATATGTGACATAGTCCTTGATCTTGGCAATGAAGAGAAAATTAACTTGATAAAAGATCAAGTTGTTGAAATGTGTAAAAGGTTCCCTGTATATAAATAACTATGTTTTGTCCATTTTGCCAAGCCCAAGATACCAAAGTAATTGATTCAAGGCTTGTTGGTGATGGTTCTCAGATCAGAAGAAGGAGAGAATGCGAAGTCTGCCATGCAAGGTTTACAACTTTTGAAACAGCTGACTTGGCACTTCCGAGAATTGTTAAAAGTGATGGAGAAAGACAGCCTTTTAATGGTGTAAAACTCAAAGCAGGGATGCTGAGAGCCCTTGAAAAAAGACCGCTTTCTTCGGAAGAAGTCGACGGAGTATTTGGCAGTATACTAACTGAAATACGTCAGCTTGGAGAACGAGAAATTGCTTCTCGACAACTGGGTGAGATAGTTATGCGAAATTTAAAAAGAGTAGATCAAGTCGCCTACGTAAGATTTGCATCTGTGTATCGAGACTTCCAAGATATTCAAGAGTTTGCCGAAGAAATATCTTCTTTATCTAAAGAAAAGTTAAAAAAAACAAAAAAGAAAAAATGAAAGACCTAGACTTTATGGCTAGAGCCATTGAGCTTGCAAAAAAGGGTCGACTAAAAGTTCAACCAAATCCGATGGTTGGATGCGTGATTGTGAAAAATAATAAGATTATTGGTGAAGGCTGGCATAAGGAATATGGCAAAGATCATGCAGAGATAAATGCTATAAAAAACTGTAAAAAAAAATTTGGTGTAAAAAAAGCTATTAAACTAATTGCCGGATCAGATTGCTATGTGAACCTTGAGCCGTGTTCAATTGAACGAAATACTCCCCCCTGCTCAAGTGCATTAATTGAATATCAAATTAAAAAATTATTCTGTGGAACCCTTGATCCAAATCCAAAAATTAATGGACGAGGAATTAAATTGCTGAAAAAAGCAGGAATTGAGGTAAACGTAGGCCTGCTTAGAAAAGATTGTAACGAATTGAACCGGATTTTTTTTACAAATCAGAAAAAATCTCGCCCCTATATTATCCTTAAAAGTGCGCAATCCCTGGATGGAAAAATTGCTCTAAAAAATGGGGAAAGTAATTGGATCTCGAATCCTGAGTCACGTAAAAATAGTCATCATATTCGATCAGTAGTCAAAGGCATCCTAGTGGGGAAAAATACGGCAGAGCAAGATAATCCATCGCTTACTGTCCGATTAACTAAAAATGATTTGGGTTTGAAGAAAAGTGAAATAATTGAACAACCAGTAAAAATTATTCTTGGCAATCTCAAGAAATCACAAAAAGTTAGTAGAATTTTTACTGGCAACTCAAAAATAATCATTGGATCGAGACAACCAGCCAAAAAATCTAAAAATATAGAGTATTTAAAATATGAGAAAAAAAATTTCCTTGAGGAGTTCCTGAAAGATCTTTTAGATAGAAATATTTCTAGTATATTAGTTGAAGGTGGTCAAAAAACTTTAAACGCATTTATTGTTAATAACTTATTTGATGAATTGGTGCTATATACTGCACCCATGTTTTTAGGCAAAGAAAGCAAAGATGCTGTAAGCATTAATGCTCCGGAAAGCATAAAAACATCAATGAAATTAAAAATGGTTAGCCAAGAAAGATTTAAAGATGACATCAAGATAACTTACTACAATATAAATATTTAATTGTTTTTAGGTATTTAATGCTTATATAAAAAAGATGGAATTTAATACAACCGAAGAAATCATTCAAGATATCGCAGCTGGCAAGATGGTGATATTGCTGGATGATGAGGATAGAGAGAATGAAGGTGATTTAGTTTGCGCAGCAGAGCTAGTTGATGACAAAAAGGTAAATTTTATGATTAGTAAGGCAAGAGGTTTGGTATGTTTGCCCCTCTCCCCTCAAAAATGTGATCAGCTTAATCTCCCTATGATGACTAATAATAATCGAGCCAAACATGGCACAGGATTTACTGTTTCCATTGAAGCTGCTGAGGGAATCTCTACCGGTATTTCTGCTGAAGATAGAGCAAGAACAATAATAGCAGCAGCAAAAAAAAATGCTCAAGCAACAGACATCGTTCAGCCTGGCCATATTTTTCCGCTGAGAGCCTTTGAAGGAGGAGTCTTGAGTCGTGCTGGTCATACAGAAGCTGCATGTGATTTAGCAAGGCTAGCAGGTCTGGAAGAAGCTGGGGTTATTTGCGAAATTATGAATGATGATGGGAGTATGGCTCGAAGAGATGATTTGATGAAATTTGCTTCCACCCATGAAATGAAAATTGGGACAATAGCTGATTTAATTCATTATCGTACCCTCAAAGAAAAATCTGTTCATCTGGAATATTCAAAATCTGTTGAAATACATGGACTACAATTTGAGCTATCTGCATGGAGAGATAGCATCTTTGATAATCTCCATTTAGCTTTTGTCAAAGGCAATCTCGCATTGGCTGATTCCCCGCTTGTCCGGGTTCATGTGCCAAATACATTGCATGACTTGGTTGGCATTGAAGAATTTGGCAATAGGCTAAATCTAGAAAAAGCGCTAAGAAGAATTGGCAAAGAAGAATGTGGTGTTTTACTTCTTATTGGAAATTATCAAGATGCTGACGCAGTGATGAATGATCTAATGGGAACAAAATCTTCTGTAAAACCTGAAACAAAAACTGTTGGCATAGGATCACAAATTCTTAAAGAGCTGGGATTGCAAAAGATCAAATTACTTGCAACTCCAGTGAAATATCCATCTTTGTCTGGATTCGATCTTGAAGTGACGGGATTTGAACAATGAGCAAAGATGGATTTACCTATTCATCAAAAAAAATTGATGTTAATAAAAAAATTACTATAGTTGCATCAAAGTGGAATGCTGAGCTCGTCAATAAATTATTAGATTCAGGAAGAGCGCATCTTGAAGCGCTTGGTTTAACTAACTTAAAGATTGTATATGTTCCTGGTGCTTGGGAATTGGTTCATGCAGCTCAAATAGAATTAGTTCATGCGGATGGAGTGATTGCATATGGAGTAGTGATTAGAGGAGAAACAACTCACTATGAGCTCATTTCAGAGTCAACCGCTCAAGGATTAATGCAACTTAGCATTAATTCAAATAAACCTATTGGTTTTGGTTTAATTGCTACTGAGAATTTATTGCAAGCTGAAGAACGTGTTGATCCGTCAAAATTAAATAAAGGCAAAGAGATCGCTCAATCACTTGTTGAAATGTTGACCTAAAAATGTCTAAAAATCTAGGGAAGTATAAACAAGAGCTTCAAACTCGAGAATGCTTGGTTCAAGCAATCTATCAATACATATTTCACGAATCAAATTTAAACTCGCTAATGGATCAATTCCTAAAAGAAAATACACCAAAAAAAATAAACTTTAATTACTTCACACAAAGATTAAAAAATATTTTCGAGCAATCAGATGACTTAAAAGAAATCACTAGGGACCTGAAAAATAATGAGGACGAGAATCTTGAGATGATAGATGAAGCTATTTTATGGCTTGGAATAGTTGAGATACGCGCTAATGAATTGGCACATCCGGTGATTATTGACGAATGTATTCGCCTTGCAAAGAAGTTTTCTAATCCAAATTCCTATAAGTTTATCAATGCCAAACTAGATGATTGGTTAAAAACAAACCAAGCTGAGTGGCTTAAGAAGAATAGTTAACATAAATTGGACTTGACCAAGCCCTATTTTCTGCAGGGGCAAGACAGTCTCCACGATTCTCATGAACTCCTACTCTACATATTTGAGTTTTGATGCATTTACCATTTTCATCAAATTCACATCCCAATGGATCGGCAGACAGTTTCAATGAAGGCTCTTCAATTGCACGGACATAATAAACAGCATCTCTTTGACCAATTGAGAATTGCTCATCTTCAAATGAGATCTGGCAACTCGTACTATCACATGGAAATGTCTTCCACACATCTTCAAGAAGACCTTCCACTGGTTCATTTTCATATTGCTGTGGCAAAATTTTAATAACTTCAATTCGAGTAATCATTCTTCTTTCATTGCTAGGGTTATAACATTCTGAATTACATATTTTTTCAAGTCGCTCTTGAGTTAGCCCATTATTGCTATAGTCAGGACAACCAGGTTTTTGTTTGAGCGAGCCTGCTGCTTTTACAGTGAATATTGGCGATTGATTGGTATTAACTTCTGAGCCCATTGACAGGGATGCAGATTGAGTTTCGGCATCAAACCATAAAAGAATTCTAGGGCCTGAGGTTGCATAGACTTCTTTTCTTTCTAATGCATCCCAAATTGATTCTCTCTTTCTGGACGTTGAATGAGCAGCAACCAAGCCCCCAGACATAAAATATGCACTTTGTCTTTCAGCATCTGTGGCAATGTTTAGATCCATAATGCTGCTTAAACCAGTATTATCAAGGTCAACAAAAGAAGGTTCTAATTCACCCTTGGGACGTCTTAAGTCACCCAACTTTTCTAGCAATGGATCATTAAAACCATTTGCTTCAGTGTTATAAAGTCGGTCAATTTCTTTATAGCCGGTGCCAGGTCGAGCACCATGATTATCACTTGAGCCAATAAATCCAAACTTAAAACGTTTTGGGTTTTGCTTGTCAGTAAAATCACTTAAAGCTAAAACATACTGTGCTGAGCCTAGTGGTCTATAGTTAAAAGATGGAAGGAAGCAGTCATTGCATTGTCCTGCATTTAAATAATCGTCAGGTTCAGTTTCATTCACTGCAGCATATCCTGTTGGACCCATCTGAGCTGCAAATAATTTTGTTTGATCAACTAAATACTTACATGTTTGGGCATCCATCCCAGAATCTTCACATCTTTCAGCCATAATATTGCCAGCCTGTTGGCAGGTAGGTAAAAATCCTTTTGTTTCCTCAGGGCAAAATAGTTCAACATTGGGACTAATGTCTGCATCATTCCAAGTTCTGTATTCTTCAGAGTTACCATGACCTGAATAAATTTCAAATAAGAATTGGGATTCATCATCTTGAAAATCTTTTAGCTGTTTTTGCCAGTCAGATGTTGGCGGAGTGTAAAATCCCCAGGTTGTACCATGAGGAATGACCATGTAGGGCGTCTCCCAATCTTTTAGTTTCTGAAATAGAATATTGGGATTAGTTGCCTCCTCATAACAATTGACAGGTAGGTCTCTTGTGTTGACTCCTTCAGGACATATTGGCGTTGCCTTGATTTCCTCAAAAAATCTGTCAAATGCAAAAAATCTATCTCTATTTTTTAAATCTAAGGCTGCGGGTAAAGCAGACATAGTCCAAGGCAAACCCAGTCGCATGACCAGTGGAGCGACTCCTCCCGAGCCAATGGCTCTAGGTGGAACCAAAGCATCATCGGTTTCTAAAAAAATAACATTTTTATGGCCATAATGATTTTCAGGATTCGGATCAACTTGGGTCCATTCCCATCCTAAAAAGCTGACTAAATCATCAGTACCTTCAGAGAGATTATTGCATTGCTGAATGCTTTGTTTGGTATCCAACCATTTTCTTGGAGTGCTAGCTTCAGCATGATCATTAATAGACCAAAAATCCAAAGCTGAACAAAATCTTGCGTAGTCACATGCATCTGCTAATGGTGATGCTCCTTTTCCATTCATGAAAGGCAAAGACCACATGAATGCATCTGTTGAATAAGTTGTATGAACATGCAGATCGCCAAAGAGGATTTGCTTTTCATCCAAAACCTCCAATTCTGATTTCACAATATTGATTCTGCTAGCTCTATCATCCAAAGCTTTTTGTGGAAGAACTTTTCCCTCAATAACCCCTGGGCCATCTAATGTACCAAAGACTTTTAAAACCGCGCCTCCGAAAAAAATAGCCCCAGTAAAAATTAAAAGCAAAACGACTGCGGTTAGAAGGTTTCTCATATCTCTCCAGAATTGATAAAGCTAATCTCTATAAATTGTTTGATCTCTTGATGGTCCAACTGAAATTATGCCAATCGGACAATCCAAAGCCTTTTCAATAAATAGTATATAGTCCTGAGCAGCTTTAGGTAAATCATCAAAAGATCTAGCATTGGATGTATCCTGCTTCCAACCAGTGAATGTTTTATAAATCGGTTGTTGATTTTCATCATAGTCGATGCAGACTTGAATTTCTTCAAAGCCATCTAGAACATCTAATTTAGTGATACAGAGAATAGTGACGGAATTGATGAAGACAATAGTTTCTAACGCTTTTAAATCTAACCATCCACATCTTCTAGGTCGGCCAGTGGTAGCGCCAAATTCATGTCCAACCTTTGCCAGCTGCTCTGCATTGGAATCAAATAACTCAGTGGCAAAAGGTCCTTCACCAACGCGTGTAGTATAGGCCTTGGTAATACCCAAAATAGAATCAATATGTCGAGGGCCCACGCCCAATCCTGAAGATAAGCCCCCGGCAGTTGTGCTGGAGGAGGTAACATATGGATAGGTTCCATGATCAATATCGAGCATAGAGCCCTGAGCTCCTTCAAAAAGAATATTCTTACCCTGTTTTACCCACAGCTTTAAAAGATCCTGAGTTTTGCAATGATATTCATTATAAAGGGCTATGTTGCTAGTCAACTCTTCCAAAACATCCTCAAAGGCTACAGGTTGAGCATTGTATAAATTCTGTAAAATTTGATTGTGATAATTGACTAATGTTGATAATTTTATTTTGAGTTCCTCAAGATTTTTTAAATCTCCAAAACGTACTGCGCGTCTGGCAATCTTGTCTTCATATGCTGGACCAATCCCTCGACCGGTTGTCCCAATGCCCTCTTCTTTATCTCTTACCTGATCAATTGCTATGTGCGTAGGTAAAATTAATGCGCAATCCTCACTGATATAGAAACGGTCTTCAAAATTAATATCGCTCTCTTGCAGTTCCTGAATTTCTTTGGCTAAAGCTGGAAGAGATAAAACAAGACCATTACCCAAGACACAATGCACATACGGGTGGAGGATGCCAGATGGAACTAGATGAAGGACCTTTTGCTCACCATCAACTTTGAGAGTATGTCCTGCGTTGTGACCACCTTGAAAACGGCACACAGCATCAGAGTTTTCTGCCAAAGCGTCTACAATTTTTCCCTTACCTTCATCACCCCATTGCAAGCCCAAGATAAGGGTGTTGTTGCTCATAGAGTCTTAATTGTTACCTTTTGATTTGTTCAAATATTTAAAGAAATCTGATCTAGGATCAATAACTAGAACATCTGATTTGTTATTAAATGTTGCATCATAAGCCTTCATACTTCGTGTGAACTCATAAAATTCTGGATCTCTGGAAAATGATTCTGCGTAGATTGCTGCTGCTGTGGCATCGCCCTCTCCTCGAATTTCTTCAGAAGTCTTGTAGGCTTCTGCCAGAATAATAACTCTTTCCTTGTCTGCCGTAGACCGGATTTCATTAGAAAGTTCATTTCCTTGAGCACGTAATTCCTCAGCCAACCTATTTCTCTCTGAGCGCATTCTTTCATAAACAGAGTTGCTTAACTCAGGCGGTAAATCAATTCTTTTGACTCTAAAGTCTATGATCTCTATACCAAGATCAGATACAGAATTACCTAAATTATCTCGCATGTCGCTCATTAGCTGATCTCTTTCACCTGAAACTAATTCGGTCACTGTTCTTCGACCAAATTGATTTTTGAGCTCAAACGCAGTTCTTTGTCCAAGCAAATTATTCAAGTTAATAAAACTTCCGCTGGTAGCATCGTAAAAAACCCGAACATCAGTAATTCGATATTTTACAAACGAGTCAACAATGAGATATTTACTTTCAACGGTTAAGATTCTGTTTGGCTCTTCATCCAAAGTCTGCAACCTTGCGTCATATTTTTTTACATTCTGCACAATGGGTAATTTAAAATTTAATCCAGTTGGAAGATCGGATTTAATAGCTTCACCGAACTGAAATACAATTCCGTCTTCTTTTTCATCAATAACAAATATGCTGTTAAGTACTATTGCAAGAATAAGTCCCGCAAGTACTAAGAGATTCATTCCTTTAGTCATTAGTCTTCCTCCTGTGATCTGTTTTGCTCAAGAATTTTGTCTAATGGAAGGTACATCAAATTATTACCTCCCTCGACATCCATCAATACTTTAGTTGAATTGCTATATAAGCCTTGCAAGGCATCTAAGTAAAGTCTGTCCCGAGTCACTTTTGGTGCTTTTTGATACTCAGCTAATAGCTTATCAAAACGAACAGCTTCTCCTGATGCATTAGCCACGACTTCCTCTCTATATGCTTCAGCAGCCTGAATTCTAGCAAAAGCTCGCCCTCGGGCTTCTGGGACAATAGAAAGTCCGTATCTATCAGCCTGATTTTGTAATTTTTCTTTATCCTCTCTTGCGGCAACAACATCATCGAAAGAAGCTTTCACATCTGAAGGCGGATCGGTTTTTTCAATGTTGACCTGTTGAACTACCAGCCCAGTTGCATATAAATCCAGATAACTTTGTAGTCTTGAATCAACATCCTGCGCAATCATCTCACGACCAGTTGTGAGTGTTTCCTCAAGGGTATTATCTCCAACGACATGTCGTAATGAGCTTTCTGTGGCTTCTCTTAAGCTGCTTTCTGGATCGCGGACATTTAAAACAAAATCCTTTAGATTTTTTATTCTATATTGAACAGAAATAGTTACATCAACTAAGTTTTCGTCCTTAGTGAGCATATTTGCTGTTTGTGAATAACGTCTAGTTAAGGCAACATTTTCTACATATCTTTCATCAATTCCAGCTAGCATGAAGTTCAAACCTTCACCAGTTTCTTCATGATACTCGCCAAACCTTAAAACAACTGCTCTTTCTGGAGAGTCTAACTGGTAGATAGACATGCTTGCATAAATAACAAGCAGCCCAAAAAACCCATATAAAAAAGCTTTTTTAGTTGGAAAATTAAATCCACTTCCACCAGAAGATCCATTAGAGCCGGAGCCTTGTTTCCCAAACATGACAGAAAACTTTTTTATTAAGTCGTCGAACGAAACTTCATCTTTATCTTTTCTGCCCCAAGGGTCTTGATTATTTTGATTATCCCAATTCACGATGATACCTGTAATTGTAAAGTTTAATTATAAATATAATATGGGGGGAAATCCTAAGAATTAAACAATTTCAAGCAAATTAAGTTGCTTTTTTAATTGCTTAGTAGCTTCCTTTGCTTGATGAAGATCAAAATTAATTAAATCTTCCCATCCTCTCATCCAAGTACACTGTCTTTTAGCAAATTGGCGTGTAGCAAAAAGAGACTTTTCAAATAATTGAGACTTTCTTAATTTGCCCTCAACGACTTGCAATCCTTGTCTATAATTTATTGCTTTCATTGCAGGGTGTTCAGCAGAAATATCAAAAATATTCTGAATATCAGCTATTTCCTCAAGCAAGTTATCTCCAACTAATGCTTCTTGTCTAGACTCTATTCTTTCATGAAGCTTTGCCCTTTCTGTTGGGAAAATTCCATACTCAATTAAGTTATATTTTTCTTTTAATTGACTTGTCTGCATAGATGATAGATTTGCATTCAAGCTCTGACCTGTTGAAGTGATAATCTCGATTGCTCTAATGATTCTTTGTGAATCTTGGGGATGAATATTGTTGGCTGCTTTTGGATCAAGCTTTTTTAAGTCTTTATGCAGTTTGGCGGCTCCATCTGTAAGAATTTTGCTCTCTAGCTCCTCACGGAGCAGTTTGTCAGCCGGCGGGAGAGAACTCATTCCTGTTTTCAAAAGATTGAAGTACATCATGCTTCCGCCAACCATTAATGGAATTTTATCTCTGTTGTGAATGGTATCGATTAATTCTAAGGCTGCATCATAAAAGTTTGCCACGGAAAATATAGAATCTAAAGAAACATGGTTAACCAAATGGTGAGGATGGTGTTTTAGAGTTTCATTTGATGGCTTAGCAGAACCGACATTGCATTCTTTATAAACCATAACAGAGTCTACGCTGATGATTTCAAGTGCATCAAATTTATTTTGCCAATCAATAGCCCAGTCAGTCTTCCCAGATGCGGTTGGACCTAGAAGAAATATGATGGGTTTCTTGTTCAGTTTCAAAGACTTCTAAATTGCGTCTTGATCGGTCTCACCTGTACGAATTCTAATGACTTGATCAAGCCTGGAAACAAAAATTTTTCCATCTCCAATTTTTCCAGTGCTTGCACTTTTTGAGATTGCATTAATGGCCTTGTCTAGCTGATCAAGTGATACTGCAATTTCTATTTTAATTTTAGGCAAAAAATCAATTACATATTCTGCCCCTCGGTATAATTCCGTATGGCCTTTCTGTCT